>NZ_JBFRCU010000055.1:0-49405 GCF_052113205.1 Inquilinus sp. YAF38
CACCGCACGCCCGCCGGATCTACCACCCCGGCCTTTGATGGCTATGGACTTCGCGATCATTTGCTCGCTCGTCCGGCCGGGTAGGCCTTCTATCCGGTTCTTGTCCATCGGGCCGCGGCTTTGCTCCACGCTTCCTTCAGACCCCGCCTCGCGGCGACGCCCTTGCGCTTCGCTAACCCTTCACCGCCATCAGGCTGGGTAGAGGACTTTCACCTCCAAGCTGTCGATCATGCTCGGCACACAAAAAAGCCCCCGGAGCGAGGCTCCGGAGGCTGCAAGTGTGGATCGGGCCGGAGGAACGCCAGCCAGGGACCGGCCCGATCGTCGACGGATCGACGGCTTTCACGATGGCGGCGGCTAGGTCGTCCAGCCCGCCCGATCCGTGATCTCATGAATGACTGCGGCCTCAACAGAGATTGCAAATCATTCGCAATCTCACGATACGACTCTGTCGGCCGAATGCAAGCGGGAAACGGCACGGGCAGCAAGAAGCCGGCCGCGGCACGAGACCACGGCCGGCTGAACGAACCCGGAGCTTCAGTCGAAGCGCAGCGGGATGTTGATGGTGATGCCCGGGCTCGGCGCGACATAGACCGGAGGCGGCGGCTCGACATAGACCGGCCGCGGGCGCCGAACGTAGTAGGCTGGCGGGTCGTCGTAGACGATCACCCGGTCGCGATGCGGCCGGTAGTAATAATGAGGCGGCGGTCCGTCGCGCCAATGGCCGTGGCGGTGATGGTGACGCCAGCCACCATCGTCATCGTCATCGTCCGCCAGCGCCGCCGCCGGATGCAGCAGCAGGGTCGGGGCGGCGGCGGTCAGGGCGAGCAGCGCCAGGAGCGACAGGCGCGCCAGGGACTGTTGCATGCCGGGCCTCAGTCGAAGCGCAGCGGGATGTTGACCGAGATGCCAGGGCTCGGCGCCACATAGACCGGCGGCGGCTCGTAGTAGGCCGGCGGCCGTTCGACATAGACGGGCGGGCGCTCGACATAGACCGGCGGCCGCTCATAGTACACCCGCGGCCGCTCGTAGTAGTAGCGCGGGCGCGGCTGCACCACCACCACGTCCGGGCGGCGGTCGTAGTAGCCGCGGTCGTAGTAGCCATCGTGGTGGCGCCACGGCGGTCCCCAGCCATGGCCATGCTTCCAGCCATCGGCGAGGGCTGGGGTCGACACCGCCAGCGTGACCGCGGCGGCGGCCAAGGCACCGGCCAGAATGCGGCGAGTCGAGATCATCAGGTCCTGTCCTTCTGCTGCCGGGCGGCCCACCGGGCCAAGCCCACCAACTCAGACCTCACAACGCATGACCCGGTTGCTTCGATCCGGCCGCAATCAAGGTATTTTCGTGGCATTGCCCGGAAGTTCGGCCAAGACCTCGGCCGGCGGCGGCTCCCAGCCGAAGACGCTGCGGCCGCCATATTCATGCGATCGCCGGCGCTCGGTCGCGATGTGCTCCGGCAAGGTCGGGCCGGTCGCGTGGCGCTCGACCCGCCGGGCCTGGTCGTCGAGGCGGCGGATCGCGTCCAGCCGCTCGTCATTGCCCAGCTTGGCCTGGGCGACGGCGGATTTCAGCACGGCGATGGTCTGGTCGTAGACCAGGGTCGGCACCGGATAGGGGTGCCGGTCCTTGCCGCCATGGGCCAGGGAGAAGCGGCCGGGATCGGCGAAGCGGCAGGGCGCGCCATGCACCACCTCGGCCACCATCGCGAGCGAATGCACGGTGCGGGCGCCGACGCCCGGCACCAGCAGCAGCTCGGAGAAATCCTCCGGCGCCCGGTCCGCCGCGGCGCTGAGCGCCCCGTGCAGCCGGCGCAGGATCACGTCCTTGGGCCGGACGTCGTGATGCGCCGGCATCACCAGATGCGGCAGCGCCGGCTGCTCCGGCGGCGGCGGTACCCGGCCCTCGATCGCCGCGACCTCGCCGACCAGCCGGTCGGGGCCGAGATCGCGCAACAGGTCCAGTTGGCGCCGGCGCGAGGCCGCGGCCCGCCGGTCGGTCAGGTTGACGATCACGCCCTGGCCGGGCCCCTCGATCGCCGTGTGCGGGGCTTCGACGAAGCTCTTCAGATCCTCGGAGCACCAGTGGTAGCGGCGGGCCAGGCGGCTGTCGCCGTTCATGCCCTGCTGCACCACCACCCAACGCCCGTCATCGGCGACGATGAAGCCGTGCAAGTACAGGTCGAAACCGTCCTGCACCGCGGCGCTGTCGACCTTGGCGACCAGCCGGCTGGCCCTGGCCAGCGCCGCGCCGTCGAAGCCGACGCGCTGGCCGATCGCCACCAGCTCCGCCGGGGTCTGCCGGGAATGGGACCCGCGGCCGCCGCAGACATGCAGGCCGAGCTCGCCCGCCATCGGCTGCAGGCCGCGCTTCAGCGCGCCGATCACGCTGGTGGTGATGCCGGAGGAATGCCAGTCCATGCCCATCACGGCGCCGAAGGACTGGAACCAGAAGGGGTGCGCCAGGCGGCGCAGGAACTCGTCGCGGCCGTAATGGTGGATGATCGCCTCGGCGATCACCGCGCCCAGCCGGGACATGCGTTGCCCGAGCCAGGCGGGCACCCGGCCGTGATGCAAGGGCAGATCGGCACTGCCGGCCCGTTTCGCCACGACTCCTCCGGAACAAAGACGGAACGATCCTAGCGCGGACCTTGTGGGGACGCCAGTGGCCAAGTGGCCGAATAGCGCAGCCGAATGCCGCTGACATGCAGGCTGCTGTCCCACAGGGCGGCGAGCGGCGCCAGGGAGTCGACCACGCAGAGGTCGACGCCGCAGCGCGCCAGCTCGCCGTCGAGTCCGGTCAGGGCGACGCGCCCGAGCGGGATAACCGGCGCCTCCGACACCCACATCCCGGCATCCTCAAGGCTGCGGAAGGTCGCGGCCGGCAGCTCATAGCGGTGGATCTCGGCGGCGCGCAGCCGGTCGATCCAGGCGGTCTCGACAAAGGCGGCGGCGCGGGGAGCGCCCGGCCCCAGCCAGCGCGCCCGGTCGGCCGCCGAGCTTTGCGGCGTCGCCCAGGCCAGGATCCGAGGGCAGTCCCGCGGGAAGAGGTAGAGCATCTGATGGGCGTCGTCGATCGCCCAGACCAGCGGGCCGTTCAGCCACTCCCGCCCGGTGGGGCGCACCGACGGCACCCCAACCGGCCGCGGCTCGAACCGCGCGATCGCCGGGTTGTCGCTGAAATGGAACAGCTTCACCATCGACGTCTCCAGATAGCGCGAGCGATGCGCCGGAGTCTCCCCCWCACCCGAAATCGCTGCGCGATTTCGACCTCTCCCCAAGGAGAGGTGAAAGGAGCCGGCGCTCTTCTCCCTCTCCTCGGGGAGAGGGAGGGGCCCGGCCCGCTTGGGCCGGGAGGGTGAGGGGGTTACGCCGCCGCCGCTCGCGCCTTGGCGATCAGGGCCAGGATCTCGGCCGCCGCCTGCGGGATGTTGGTGCCGGGGCCGTAGACGGCGCTGACGCCGGCGGCCAGCAGCGTCTCGTAGTCCTGCGGCGGGATCACGCCGCCGCACACCACCAGGATCTCGCCGGCGCCCTCGGCCTTGAGCGCATCCATCAGCTGCGGCACCAGGGTCAGGTGCCCGGCCGCCTGGGACGAGACGCCGACGACATGGACGTCGTTCTCGATCGCCTGGCGCGCCGCCTCCTCCGGCGTCTGGAACAGGGGCCCGACGTCGACGTCGAAGCCGATATCGGCGAAGGCCGTGGCGATCACCTTGGCGCCGCGGTCGTGGCCGTCCTGGCCCATCTTCACCACCAGCATGCGCGGCCGCCGACCCTCGGCCTCGGCGAACCGCGCGACCTCGGCCTGGATCCGGGCATAGCCCTCGTCGCCGGCGAAGGCGCCGCCATAGACGCCGGAGACCGAGCGGGTCACGGCGCGATGGCGGGTGAACACCTGCTCCAGCGCGTCGGAGATCTCGCCGACCGTGGCCCGCGCCCGGGTCGCCTTGACCGCAAGGTCCAACAGGTTGCCCTCGCCGGACCTGGCCGCCTCGGTCAGCGCTGCCAGCGTCGCCCTGCAGGCGGCCTCTTCGCGGCTGGCGCGGATCTGCTTCAGCCGCGCCACCTGGGATTCGCGCACCGCCGAATTGTCGATCGCCAGCACCTCGACATGGTCCGGCTTCTCGGGGACGTATTTGTTGACGCCGACGATCACCTGCTCGCCGCGGTCGATCCGGGCCTGGCGGCGGGTGGCGCTCTCCTCGATCCGCAGCTTCGGCAGGCCGGCTTCGACCGCCTTGGTCATGCCGCCCATGGCCTCGACCTCGTCGATCAGCAGCCGGGCCTTGGCCGCCAGCTCGGCCGTCAGCGCCTCGATGTAGTAGCTGCCGCCGAGCGGGTCGACGGTGCGGGTCACCCCGGTCTCCTCGGCGATGATCAGCTGGGTGTTGCGGGCGATGCGGGCGGAGAAGGGCGTGGGCAGGCCCAGCGCCTCGTCGAAGCTGTTGGTGTGCAGGCTCTGCGTGCCGCCCAGCACCGCGGCCAGCGCCTCGATCGTGGTGCGGACAACGTTGTTGTAGGGGTCCTGCTCGGTCAGCGACACGCCGGAGGTCTGGCAATGGGTGCGCAGCATCAGGCTCTCGGCCTTCTTCGGCGCGAACTCGGCCTGGACCAGCTCGGCCCAGAGCTTACGGGCGGCGCGCAGCTTCGCCACCTCGGTGAAGAAGTCCATGCCGATGGCGAAGAAGAAGGACAGGCGGCCGGCGAAGGCGTCGACGTCGAGCCCGCCGGAGATCGCGGCGCGGACATATTCCAGCCCGTCGGCCAGGGTGTAGGCCAGTTCCTGCACCGCCGTCGCCCCGGCCTCCTGCATGTGGTAGCCGGAGATCGAGATCGAGTTGAACTTCGGCATCCGCTGCGCCGTATAGGCGATGATGTCGGCGACGATCCGCATCGAGGGCCCGGGCGGGTAGATATAGGTGTTCCGGACCATGAACTCCTTGAGGATGTCGTTCTGGATGGTGCCCGACAGCTTGGCCTCCGGCACCCCCTGCTCCTCCGCGGCCACGATGTAGCCGGCCAGCACCGGCAGTACCGCGCCGTTCATGGTCATCGACACCGACATGCGGTCGAGCGGGATGCCGTCGAACAGGATCTTCATGTCCTCGACGGAATCGATCGCCACCCCGGCCTTGCCGACATCACCGACCACGCGCGGATGGTCGCTGTCATAGCCGCGATGGGTGGCAAGGTCGAAGGCGACCGAAACGCCCTGCTGCCCGGCCGCCAGGTTGGCGCGGTAGAAGGCGTTCGACGCCTCGGCGGTGGAGAAGCCGGCGTATTGCCGGACGGTCCAGGGCCGGCCGGCATACATCGTGCCGCGCACGCCGCGGGTGAACGGGGCGAAGCCCGGTAGCTCCCCCCCCGCGCCCTCCGGCACATCCGCCGCGGTGTAGAGCGGCCTGACCGCGACGCCCTCGGCCGTCTCGAAGGACAGCGTCTCCAGCGGGCGGTCGCGCAGCTCCTTGCGGGCCAGCGCCTCCCAATCGGCGGGATTCCGCTTGTCGAAGGCGGTCATGGCATTCCTCCTGTCACGGAGGCGAGTATAGGGGCGGTCCCGGCCGCGGTCACGCGGCGCGCATGATTGTTTCGTGTGTGCTCAGTTCCGGCTGAGCGCCATATGCGCGCCGAGGCCGACCAGGGCCGAGCCGCTGGCCAGGCGCAGCCAGCGTGCCACGCGTTCGCTGCGGCGCAACCGGGCCATCGCCCGGTCGATGCACAGCAGGGTGACGACATCGGCCGCGAAGAACACGGCGTTGACGATCATCCCCAGCACCAGGAACTGGGCCCAGACCGGCAGGACGGCGGCGGGGTCGACGAACTGGGGCAGGAAGGCGATGAAGAACAACGCCGTCTTCGGGTTCAAGAGCTCGACCGTCACGCTTTCGGCGAAGGCGCGGCGCGCCGTCTTCTCCGCCACCTGCGGCAGAGCGTCGCCGGACGAACGGCTGCGCACCATGCGGATGCCGAGCCAGACCAGATAGGCGGCGCCGAAGATCTTCACCACCAGGAACAGCGTCGGCGACCAGCGGAACACCGCCGACAGGCCGGCCGCGGCGGCGGCGACATGGACCAGGTCGCCGACCGCGATGCCGGTGGCGGCGCGGAACCCCGCCGCCCGGCCGCGCGCCAGGGTTTGCGCCACGGTGTAGAGGATCGCCGGCCCGGGGATGATCGCGATCAGCACCGTGGCGACGAAGAAGGGCAGCAGATGCGCGAGCGACGGCATGGGCGGGCTCCGGCGGGTTACGCTGGCCACAATAGCGCGGCTGGGGGCGGACGTCAGTCCCGGGCCCAATGTCGCGCCACCCCCGCAGTGTCTTGACCTTGTCACAAATCCGGCTAGGAATGATTCGCAGATGGAGCGATGGCAACCGCCCCATCATTGGTGTAGGGGAAGGAATCCTGTGGCGGACCACCACCCCAACCGCCGTTTTCTGCGATATAATCCCCTCGGCGCAGCGACGAGACACGTCGCTGCCCCTGGTCGGAAGCGAGAGCACAGTCGGAGTGTGAGACCGTGAACGCAAGCGTCGGACACCAAGGCACCGCGACGCATCCGGGTCCAATCAACCCGAAGCAGGTGCTGGTCACCGAAGGCATCGACGCGACCCTGGAGCGGCCGAGCGCGGTGACGCGCTTCTTCATGCGGCTGGTCACCTGGGCCGAGCGGCTCAACCTCAGATACACCAAGGTCGGCAACCCGCCGGTCTACGACACCGCCGTCTTTCCGTGGGTCGCCGAGATCGAGCGGGAATGGCCGCTGATCCGGGCCGAGCTGGACCACGTGCTGCTGCGCCAGCACGAGCTGCCAAGCTTCCACGACATCTCGTCCGACGTGAAGACCATCAGCAAGGACAACCACTGGAAGACGTTCTTCCTGGCCGGCTACGGCGTCAGCTCGGAGAGGAACATCGCCCAGTGCCCGGAGACTTGGCGCATCGTCCAGAAGATCCCGGGGCTGAAGACGGCGATGTTCTCGATCTTCGAGCCGGGCAAGCACCTGGCGGCGCATCGCGGCCCCTATAATGGCGTGCTGCGGCTGCACCTGCCCCTGCTGGTGCCGGAACCGCGCGAGAAGCTGGCGATCCGGGTCGACAAGCAGATCTGCCATTGGGAGGAAGGCAAGGCCCTGGTGTTCGACGACGCCTATGAGCACGAGGCCTGGAACCACACCGAGAAGACCCGGGTGGTGCTGTTCATCGATTTCGTCAAGCCGCTGCGCTTCCCGGCGCGGCTGGTGAACTGGCTGCTCCTGAACCTGGCCGTCTTCACCCCCTTCATCCGCGAGGGGCAGGACGCGCACAAGGAGTGGGAGAAGAAGTTCTACGCCCAGGCCGAGGCCCTGCGGAACAAGAAGGCCTGAGCCGGAACCAGCCTGCCGCCCGCCGGCGGCAGACAACGCTGTCGCCGCCGTCCCACCGAGGCTAGGCTGGGCCGAAAGTCCTAGCGAGCTGCGGAGGGGCGATGCGACAGGGGTGGATGGCTTTCCTGCGATGCGGCTTGGCGGCCATGGGCTTGGCGGTCGTTCCGCCGGCCCTGGCGGATGAAGCCTCGGCCCCGGTGCTGAACGCCGGCGACAAGCTGCTGCAATTCGACTGGCCGGCGATCCAGGTCGGCACCGGCGAGTACGAGGAGGGGCCGACCGGCGTCACCGTGTTCCATTTCGACCGGCGGTCCCTGGGCGCAGTCGATGTCCGCGGCGGCGGGCCCGGCACGGTCAACACCGACTATCTGCGCCTGGGCTATGACGCGCCGGAGCTGGACGCCGTGGTGTTCGCAGGCGGCTCCTGGTATGGGCTCGAGGCCACCACCGCCGTGGCCTCGGCGCTGAAGGAGGACGGGGTTCGCGGCGGCCATTGGGACAACATCGCCTTGTCGGTTGGCGCCATCATCTACGATCTCGGCGGCCGCCGGCTGAACGAGATCGTGCCGGACAAGCGGCTGGCCCAGGCGGCCTTCCGCGCCGCCAAGCCCGGCGTGTTCCCGCTGGGCGCCCAGGGCGCCGGCCGGCTGGCGGTCACCGGATCGCTGTTCGGCTGCAACGCCTTCTCCGGCCAGGGCGGGGCCTTCCGCCAGCTCGGCGAGGTCAAGGTCGCCGCCTTCGTCGTGGTCAATGCGCTCGGCGTGGTGACGACGCGCGACGGCAAGGTCGCGGCCTGCTATGGCGATGAGGGCTGGCCGAAGGATCTGACCTCGGCAGCGCTGCTGGCGGGCTATCCGGCCAGCCGCAAGCCGGGCTGGACCGGCGCACCGAACGCCGACGCCCCGGCGCGCAACACCACGGTCAGCCTGGTCGTCACCAACCAGAAGCTGAAGCCGGCGGAGCTGCAGCGCCTGGCGATCCAGGTGCACAGCTCGATGGGCCGGGCGCTGCAGCCCTTCGCCACCGAGTTCGACGGCGACGTGCTGTACGCCGTGTCGACCGGCGAGCTGGCGGACCAGGCGGCGATGCTGCCGACGGTCGATCTCGGCGTGATCGGCGGCGAGGTGATGTGGGACGCGATCCTGGCCTCGGTGCCCGACCAGCCGAAGCCGGCGACGCCGGCCGGCAAGCCGGTGTTGGCCGCCGACAAGCTGGCGGCACTGGCCGGCGACTACGTGTTCAGCCCCTTCGTGACGCTGAAGGTCACGGCCGAGGGCGACCGACTGTTCGCCCAGGCGACCGGCGCGCGCGACGCCTTCGCCATCGGCCGCGAGGAGAAGACCGAGCTGACGCCGGTCTCGGCCACCGACTTCATGGTGCCGGGGCGCTATCCGCTGACTTTGCGCTTTGAAGAGTCCGGCCGGCTGGTGGTCAACCCCGGGCACTGGCAGCAGATCGGGACGCGGCAGGGCGGATGAGGACCCTATTCTTCCCGCCAGTCCCGGAACGTCGCCGCCTGGCCGCGCAGGGTGCCGGCATCGTCGATCAGCTGCCAGACGACCGCGTTCTCGATCCAGAAGCGGCGGCCGGATTTGGCGATGCGCAGGCCGCGATAGTCGCCGATGAAGCCGTCGCGGGCGACGGCCTCCAGCAGGCGCTGCCGCTCGGCCCGGTCCGGCGCCTCGGCGGAGAGACGGGAGGGCAGCGTCGTGAACTCGTCCCAGCCATATTCGAACCGGGCCTGGGCGGCCTGGTTGGCGTAGACGAAGCGGGGATCGGTGTCGGTGTTGTGCGCCAGCACGCAGAACGGCGCCGATTCGTACAGCCAGCGCGCCTGCGCGGCAGGGTCGCCGTCGGCCATATCCTCCGGCAGCAGCGGCGCACCGGTGAGCCGGGCGTGGCTGCCGGCCAGGAGGCGCAGGAAATCGGGATCGTGGGCCAGGCTCATCAGAAAACTCCGAGCGCGCCGCGACGGCAGCGCGCATGGGAACTACGTCGGACATAAGTCTCGGCCAGGCAAGCCGGCTGCGGCACGGTGTCCGGGCATGGCTGGACTACCGCACCAGCGGGCACGGGTCGCGCTGTGTTGGGCGACGATCGGGCCCGATCCGAATTCAGCCGAGGACTTCCCCATGACGCTGCCGTCGATCGTTTCCCGCTTCGCCGCCGTTGCTGCCGCCGGCCTGCTGCTGCTGGTCCAGCCCGTCGCCGCGGCCGAGTTGCAGGTCGTCAGCTCCGGCGGTTTCGCCGCCGCCTACCGCGCCTTGGCACCGGAGTACGAGCGCGCCAGCGGCGACACGCTCAAGATCGCCTGGGGCCCGTCGATGGGCGACACGCCGAACGCGGTGCCGGCCCGGCTGGCCCGCGGCGAGAAGCTGGATGTCGTGATCATGGTCGGCACCGCCCTCGACGACCTGATCAAGCAGGGCAAGGTGCTGCCCGACAGCAAGGTCGTCCTCGCCCGCTCCAGCATCGGCGTCGCGGTGAAAGCCGGCGCGCCGAAGCCGGACATCGGCTCGGCCGAGGCAGTGAAGCAGGCGCTGCTGGCCGCCAGATCGATCGCCTATTCCGACAGCGCCAGCGGCGTCTATATCTCGACCAAGATGTTCCAGCGCCTGGGCATCGCCGAGCAGATGGCCGGCAAGGCCCGCCGGATCCCGGCCACGCCGGTCGGCGAGATCGTGGCCAAGGGGGAGGCGGAACTAGGCTTCCAGCAGATCGCCGAGCTGAAGGCGGTCGAGGGCATCGACCTGGTCGGCCCGCTGCCGCCGGAGCTGCAGCAGGTGACGCCGTATTCCGCCGGCATCGTCACGGGCTCGCACGACCCGGCGGCGGCGAAGAAGCTGCTCGACTTCCTGGCCTCCCCCGCCGCCGCCCCGGCCATCGCCGCGACCGGGCTGGAGCCGACTGCGGAGAGCAAGTAAGGCCGCAATCCACAACCGTCATTGCGAGCGCAGCGAAGCAATCCAGGGCCGCTCGCAACGACCCCCTGGATTGCTTCGTCGGCTCCGCCTCCTCGCAATGACGCGGGGATGGGCCTCGCAAAGGCCTGGTCGGGAAGAGAGAGCCCGTCGCTCTCCTGGCGACATCCGTCGCTCATTTGGCGACATCGGATGTTGATATAAAGATATCTTTATGTCATTACATACGGCCCCGATCCGGAACCACCGGCTGCTCGCCATGACCACGTCTACCCTGGACATCCCCCTGGAGCCGGTCGACGGCACCGAGGTTCTGGCCGCGTTGACCGCAGCGGCGCGCGAGCGCGTGCTGATCCTGGACGGCGCCATGGGCACCCAGATCCAGGGCCTTGGCTTTGGCGAGGAGCATTTCCGCGGCACCCATTTCGTCGGCTGCGACTGCCACCTGCAGGGCAACAACGACCTGCTGATCCTGACCCAGCCGGACGCGATCGAGGCGATCCATTTCGGCTATGCCATCGCCGGCGCCGACATCATCGAGACCAACACCTTCTCCTCGACCTCGATCGCCCAGGCCGATTACGGCATGGAGGCGGTGGTCTACGACCTGAACCGCGAGGGCGCGCGGCTGGCCCGCCGGGCCGCCGCCAAGGCCCGGGCGATGGACGGCCGCCGCCGCTTCGTCGCCGGCGCGCTGGGGCCGACCAACCGCACCGCCTCGATCTCGCCGGACGTCAACAATCCGGGCTACCGCGCCGTCACATTCGACCGGCTGCGCGACGCCTATGCCGAGCAGGTGCGCGGCCTGATCGACGGCGGCGCCGAGATCATCCTGATCGAAACCATCTTCGACACGCTGAACGCCAAGGCGGCGATCTTCGGCACCGAGCTGGTCTTCGCCGAGAAGGGCGTGCACCTGCCGGTGATGATCTCCGGCACCATCACCGACCTGTCGGGCCGCACCCTGTCGGGCCAGACGCCAACCGCCTTCTGGAATTCGGTGCGGCACGCCCGGCCCTTCACCATCGGCCTGAACTGCGCGCTGGGCGCCAATGCCATGCGGGCGCATCTGGCCGAGATCGCCGAGGCCGCCGACACCTTCGTCTGCGCTTATCCGAATGCCGGCCTGCCGAACGAGTTCGGCCAGTATGACGAGACGCCCGAGGCGATGGCCGCGCAGATCCGCGGCTTCGCCGAGGAAGGGCTGGTCAACATCGTCGGCGGCTGCTGCGGGTCGACCCCCGACCACATCCGCGCCATCGCCGATGCGGTGGCGGACCTGCCGCCGCGCCAGGTGCCCACGATCGCGCCGCTGATGCGGCTGTCGGGGCTGGAGCCGTTCACGCTGACCACCGACATCCCCTTCGTGAATGTCGGCGAGCGCACCAACGTCACCGGCTCGGCCCGCTTCCGCAAGCTGATCACCGCCGGCGACTACGCCGCGGCGCTGGAGGTGGCGCGCGACCAGGTGGCCAACGGCGCCCAGATCCTCGACATCAACATGGACGAGGGCCTGATCGATTCCGAGCGGGCCATGGTCGAGTTCCTGAACCTGATCGCGGCCGAGCCCGACATCGCCCGCGTGCCGGTGATGATCGACAGCTCGAAATTCTCGATCATCGAGGCCGGGCTGAAATGCGTCCAGGGCAAGCCCCTGGTCAATTCGATCTCGATGAAGGAGGGCGAGGAGGCCTTCCTGCATCACGCCCGGCTGGTGCGCTCCTACGGCGCCGCCGTGGTGGTGATGGCCTTCGACGAGGCCGGACAGGCCGACACGCTGGAGCGCAAGGTCGCGATCTGCACCCGGGCCTACAAGCTGCTGACCGAACAGGCCGGCTTCCCGCCCGAGGACATCGTCTTCGATCCCAACGTCTTCGCGGTCGCGACCGGCATCGAGGAGCACAACGGCTACGGCGTCGCCTTCATCGAGGCCACCCGGCAGATCCGGCAGACCCTGCCGCACGCGCATATCTCTGGCGGCGTCTCCAACCTGTCCTTCTCGTTCCGCGGCAACGAGCCGGTGCGCGAGGCGATGCACGCGGTGTTCCTGTACCACGCCATCCAGGTCGGCATGGACATGGGCATCGTCAACGCCGGGCAGCTGGCGGTCTATGAATCGATCGAGCCGGAGCTGCGCGAGGCCTGCGAGGACGTGGTCCTCAACCGCCGCGACGACGCCACCGAGCGGCTGCTGACCCTGGCCGAGCGCTTCAAGGGCGCCGCCGGCCGCGAGGCCAAGGAGCGCGACCTGACCTGGCGCGAGCGGCCGGTCGGCAAGCGGCTGGAGCATGCGCTGGTCAACGGCATCACCGAGTTCATCGACGCCGATGTCGAGGAGGCGCGGCTGGAGGCCGCCCGGCCGCTGCATGTGATCGAAGGCCCGCTGATGGCCGGCATGAACGTGGTCGGCGACCTGTTCGGCGCCGGCAAGATGTTCCTGCCCCAGGTGGTGAAGTCGGCCCGCGTGATGAAGCAGGCGGTGGCCCATCTGCTGCCCTATATGGAGGCCGAGAAGATCGCCAATGGCGGCGCCGGCGGGCGGCAGAGCGCCGGCAAGATCCTGATGGCGACCGTCAAGGGCGACGTGCACGACATCGGCAAGAACATCGTCGGCGTCGTGCTGGCCTGCAACAACTACGAGATCATCGATCTCGGCGTCATGGTGCCGGCGACCAAGATCCTGGAGACGGCGAAGGCCGAGAAGGTCGACATCATCGGCCTGTCCGGGCTGATCACCCCGTCGCTGGACGAGATGGTGCATGTGGCGGCGGAGATGGAGCGCGACGGCTTCGACATCCCGCTGCTGATCGGCGGCGCCACCACCAGCCGGGTGCATACGGCGGTGAAGATCCACCCGCGCTACGCCCGCGGCCAGACTGTCTATGTCAACGACGCCAGCCGCGCCGTCGGCGTGGTCTCCAACCTGCTGTCGCCCGAGGCGAAGCGCGGCTATGTCGAGGGCGTGCGCGAGGAGTACCGCAAGGTCGCCGACAGCCATGCCAGGGCGGAGGCGGAGAAGCAGCGCCTGCCGCTGGCGGCCGCCCGCGCGACGCCCTTCGCCATCGACTGGGCCGGCTACCAGCCGCCGAAGCCGTCCTTCCTGGGCACAAGGGTGTTCGAGGACTGGGACCTGGCGACGCTGGCGCGCTACATCGACTGGACGCCGTTCTTCCAGACCTGGGAGCTGAAGGGCCGCTACCCGGCGATCCTGCAGGACGAGAAGCAGGGCGAGGCCGCCCGGCAGCTGTTCCAGGACGCCCAGGCGATGCTGGCCCGCATCATCGAGGAGCGCTGGTTCAAGCCGCAGGCGGTGATCGGCTTCTGGCCGGCCGGCACGGTGGGCGACGACATCCGCCTGTTCACCGACGAGGCGCGGCGGCAGGAGCTGGCGACCTTCTTCACCCTGCGGCAGCAGCTGTCGAAGCGCGACGGCCGGCCGCGGGTGGCGATGTCCGACTTCGTGGCGCCCGTGGACAGCGGCAAGGCCGATTATGTCGGCGGCTTCGTCGTCACCGCCGGGATCGAGGAGGAGGCGATCGCCAACCGCTTCGCCCGGGCCAATGACGACTATTCCTCGATCCTGGTGAAGGCGCTGGCCGACCGCTTCGCCGAGGCCTTCGCCGAGGCCATGCACCAGCGCGTGCGCCGCGAGTTCTGGGGCTATGCGCCGGACGAGGCCTTCGCGCCCGACGAGCTGGTCGGCGAGCCCTATCGCGGCATCCGCCCCGCCCCGGGCTATCCGGCCCAGCCGGACCACACCGAGAAGGTCACCCTGTTCCGGCTGCTGGACGCCGAGAAGCGGATCGGCGTGCGCCTGACCGAGAGCTACGCCATGTGGCCGGGCTCATCGGTCTCCGGCCTCTACCTGGCGCATCCGGACTCCTATTATTTCGGTGTCGCCAAGGTCGAGCGCGACCAGGTCGAGGACTATGCCCGCCGCAAGGGCATGCCGATCGCCGAGGTCGAGCGCTGGCTGGGGCCGATCCTGAACTACATCCCCGCCCCGCTGGTCGAGGCGGCGGAGTAGGGGTCGGCCGCCGTCACACTGACGATCGGCGCGCTCAGTCTGGTGCGGCCGCCTTGCCACGCCCCTGGCGCCACAGGTCGCGGGCCCGCGTCACGATGCTCGTGAACAGACGCGGCGGCAGAAACCCGTAGGCAATCCGATGCCGCGTCCCCGGAATCGGGCGCAGATCATATCCCGGCCAGACGAAGTCGTTGACCTCGTCGACGACGATCCAAGAACGGCCCGCATCGAGGCCGAGATGCTGCTTTACCCGCTGGGGCAGTTCAATGGCAACGTCGGGATTGGCCGGTGGGCTGTGCGTCACGGGAACGACCCGCACCAGCGTTCCGCCGTCATCCTGCTGGTCGATCGCAAGCACGATCACGCATGGCCGGGACTTGAGACCTTCCTCGCGGTTCGCGCGATGCTCATGATACCAAAGATAAGAATAGGAAATGACCGAGCCGGGCTGCGGATCGGGGAGCGCCATGCCTCAGCGGTCACTCGTCCTCGAGCAGCGCATCGAGGCGATCGTGCTCCGGTCCCATCCGGCTCGCGGAGACAGCTTCGATTTCCGCCTCGGTCAGGTCGGTGATGGCGCGCGGCCGGCGGGCGAGGGCCTTGAGGCGCTGCATCTCCTCATACTCGACCGCGGAAATGAAATACCCCGTCGGCCGGCCGTGGCTGGTGACGGCCACAGGCTCACGCTGCGCGACCTCGCGGTAAAGACCGAAATTGCGGGTGAACTCCGTGGCTGGAACTTCGCGCATGGCATCCTCAGCATATTTTGATGAAAATACGCAAAATTCGTATTTCCAGCAAGAGGCAGGTTCAAGGCTGCTGGGCCGACAACAACAGTGGACCGAACACTTCCTTGACCATTTTCGCGGCCGGTTTGCCCGGTCTGTCCCACACCGCGATCAGTTGCCAGGATCGGCCGCCTCCTGATACTCCGCCAAGCGCTGCAGCAGGGCGCCGGCGGCGATCAACTGGGCCCGTTCCTCCGCAGTCAGGCAACCGGCCACGGCCTGGGCCAGCCAGGCTTCGCGCCGGCTGCGGTTTTCCAGCACCGCCTGGGTGCCGGCATCGGTGATCACCACATGCAGCCGGCGCCGGTCGCCGGCATCGGCCTCGCGCCGCACCAGCCCGTCCTTCTCCAGCTCGCGCAGCAGCGCCGCGGCATTGGACGAGCGCAGGCCCTCGACCGTGGCGAGCTCGGTCGGGCTGGCCGTGCCGCCCAGGCGCAGCAGCGCGGCCAGCAGCATCAGCTGCGACAACGGGATGTCGCCGCCGTCGGATTCGCGCCGCAGCCGGCGCAGCAGCGCCATCAGCTGCAGCCGGAAAGCGCCGAGCTGGTCCCGCTCGGTCGGAGAGATCTGGCTCGGTTCGATCATTTTGCTATTCTGTTATAGCTAAAACGCCATAGCTATTCGCAACGGCTGGTTCCAGGATCATGCCATGGGCGGCGGCACCGAGGGGTGCCCGCCGCGAAGAGCGAGGTCAGTCCCGTGTCCCTTCCCGACGGCCTGCCCCTGCCCCGCCGCAGATGGGCCTTCGCCACCGTCGTGCTCGGCATCATGCTCGCCGTGCTCGACGGCTCCGTCGCCAATGTGGCGCTGCCGACGATCGCGGCCGAGTTCCAGGCCAGCCCGTCGATGTCGATCTGGATCGTCAACGCCTACCAGCTGGCGGTGGTGGTCTCGCTGCTGCCCCTCGCCGGGCTGGGCGAGATCTACGGCTACCGCCGGGTCTATCTCGGCGGCCTGGCCCTGTTCACCGTCGCCTCGGTCGCCTGCGCCCTGTCGGATTCGCTGCTGACCCTGACCCTGTCGCGCGTCGCCCAGGGCTTCGGCGCCGCCGGGATCATGAGCGTCAACACCGCGCTGATCCGCTACATCTTCCCGCGCGCCCGGCTGGGCCATGTGCTGGGCGTCAACGCCATGATCGCGGCCGGCGCCTCGACCATCGGGCCCAGCTTTGCCGGCGCCCTGCTGTCGTTCACCTCCTGGCCGTGGCTGTTCGCGATCAACCTGCCGCTCGGCGTCGCCGCCCTGATCATCGGCAGCCGCAACCTGCCGGAAAGCGACCTGGCCGACCGCCGCTTCGACCTGCCGAGCGCACTCTTGTCCGCCGCCACCTTCGGCCTGCTGATCACCGGCATCGACAGCATCGCCCATGCGCTCGACTGGCCGCTGATCGCATTGCAGTTTGGCTTGTGCCTCGTCGCCGCGATCTGGCTGGTGCGGCGGCAGCTGGGCCGGGCGACGCCGCTGGTGCCGCTGGACCTGCTGCGCATTCCGGTTGTCGGGCTGTCGGTCGTCACCTCGATCAGCTCCTTCGCGGCGCAGATGGCCGCCTTCGTGACGCTGCCCTTCCTGCTGCAGACCGGTTCCGGCTTCTCGCCGGCCCAGGTCGGCCTGCTGATGATCCCCTGGCCGCTGGCCGTCGCGATCACCGCGCCCATCGCCGGCCGCCTGTCCGACCGGCACCCGCCCGGCCTGCTGGGCGGCATCGGCCTCGCCCTGCTCGCCATCGGCCTGGTGCTGATGGCGACCCTGCCGGCGGATCCCTCCCCCTTCGGCATCGTCTGGCGCATGGCGCTGTGCGGCGCCGGCTTCGGCCTGTTCCAGGCGCCCAACAACCGGGTGATGATCGGGTCGGCCCCGCGCAGCCGCAGCGGCGCCGCCAGCGGCATGCTGGGCACCGCCCGCCTGCTGGGCCAGGCCACAGGCGCGGCGCTGGTGGCACTGCTGTTCGCGCATTTTCCGGACCATGGCGCCCAGGCGGCACTGCTTACCGCGGCCGGGCTGGCGACCGCCGCCACGGTGGTCAGCTGCCTGCGCCTGGCCACCCCGGCCTACGCCGCCGATGACCCGGCGCCGGAGCCCGGGGACGCGGCAGCGAGCCGCTAGGGGCACTCCGCGCGCGGGAGCGTTGCGTCGGCCACCCTTGCGCCGCGGGCGGGAATGGCGTTCTTTCTGGGTGTTTCCGACGGATGCCGCGGTTCTTTTCTGACCATCGCGGCCATCCTATCCGACCGAAAGTGACCCGAGCAGCACGGACCCGACCCATGCCAGCCTATCGTTCCCGCACCACCACCCACGGCCGCAACATGGCCGGAGCCCGCGGGCTCTGGCGCGCGACCGGCATGACGGATGCGGATTTCGGCAAGCCGATCATCGCCGTCGTCAACTCCTTCACCCAGTTCGTGCCCGGCCATGTCCACCTCAAGGACCTCGGCCAGCTGGTGGCGCGGGAGATCGAGGCCGCGGGCGGCGTCGCCAAGGAATTCAACACCATCGCCGTCGACGACGGCATCGCCATGGGCCATGACGGCATGCTGTACAGCCTGCCGTCGCGCGAGATCATCGCCGACAGCGTCGAGTACATGGTCAACGCGCATTGCGCCGACGCCATGGTCTGCATCTCGAACTGCGACAAGATCACGCCCGGCATGCTGATGGCCGCGATGCGGCTGAACATCCCGGTGGTGTTCGTGTCCGGCGGGCCGATGGAGGCCGGCAAGATCAAGGTCGGCGGCGAGACCAAGGCGCTGGACCTGATCGACGCCATGGTCGCCGCGGCGGACAGCCGGATCAGCGACGAGGACGTGAAGGTGATCGAACGGTCGGCCTGCCCGACCTGCGGCTCCTGCTCCGGCATGTTCACCGCCAATTCGATGAACTGCCTGACCGAGGCGCTGGGCCTGGCCCTGCCGGGCAATGGCTCGACCCTGGCCACCCATGCCGACCGCCGGCGCCTGTTCGTCGAGGCCGGGCACCTGATCGTCGACCTGGCGAAGCGCCACTACGAGCAGGACGACGAATCAGTGCTGCCGCGCGCCATCGCCAACTTCGCCGCCTTCGAGAACGCGATGACGCTCGACATCGCCATGGGCGGGTCGACCAACACCGTGCTGCACCTGCTGGCCGCGGCGCAGGAGGGCGGGGTCGACTTCACCATGGCCGACATCGACCGGCTGTCGCGCCGCGTGCCGGTGCTGTGCAAGGTCGCGCCGGCGCTGTCGACCGTGCATATGGAGGACGTCCACCGCGCCGGCGGCATCATGGCCATCCTGGGCGAGCTGGATCGCGCCAACCTGTTGAACCGCGACACCCGCGTGGTCCATGCCGAGAGCCTGTCGGCGGCGCTGGACCAGTGGGACATCAAGCGCACCGACAGCGAGTCCGTGCACCGCTTCTACGCAGCGGCGCCGGGCGGGATCCCGACCCAGGTCGCCTTCAGCCAGGACGCGCGCTACCCCAGCGTCGACGCCGACCGCAAGCGCGGGGTCATCCGCAACCTGGAGCACGCCTTCAGCCCCGATGGCGGCCTGGCGGTGCTGTACGGCAACATCGCCGAGGATGGCTGCGTGGTGAAGACCGCAGGCGTCGATGCCAGCATCCTGACCTTCTCCGGCCCCGCCCGGATCTTCGAGAGCCAGGACGCGGCGGTGGAGGCCATCCTGGGCGACACCGTCAAGCCCGGCGACATCGTGCTGATCCGCTACGAGGGCCCGAAGGGCGGCCCCGGCATGCAGGAGATGCTGTACCCGACCAGCTATCTGAAGTCGAAGAGCCTGGGCAAGGTCTGCGCCCTGGTCACCGACGGCCGCTTCTCCGGCGGCTCCTCCGGCCTGTCGATCGGCCATGTCTCGCCCGAGGCGGCGGAGGGCGGCGCCATCGCCTTGGTCGAGGAGGGCGACACCATCGAGATCGACATACCGTCCCGCAAGATCCACCTCGCCGTCTCCGACGAGGTTCTGGCCCATCGCCGGGCGGCGATGAACGCCCGGGCCGACGGCGGCTGGCAGCCTTCCGCGCCGCGCGCGCGAAAAGTCTCGCAGGCACTGCTGGCCTACGCCGCGCTGACCACCAGCGCCGCCCGCGGCGCCGTGCGCGACGTCAGCCAGCTGAGGCCGCGGAAGGCTTGAGGTCCAGGCCGCGGGCGAGTTTTCCCGCCCGCGGCCTTTACCTGACCGCCGATCCGTCCTACATCCCCGGTTCGCATCGCAGGCCGCCCCGCGGCCCGCGATCCCGTGACCGGACCGAATTCGAGAGGAGCGCACCGATGCGCGCCGAGACCGAAGCCAAGGCCCAAGAGATCAAGCAGTCGCTCGCGCTGCTGAGGAGGTCTCTTTGACTGGGACAACGCACTCAGACGACTGGACGAGCTGAACGCTCTCGCCGAGGATCCCAAGCTCTGGGACAGCCCGGAGAAGGCGCAGACCCTGCTGCGCGAGCGCACCCATCTGGATGACGCCATCGGCGGCTACAAGGCGCTGGCCGGCGAGCTCGACGACACCGTCGGGTTGATCGAGCTGGCCGAGGCCGAGAATGACGCCGAGGTGCTGGCCGACGCCGAGGCCCAGCTGGGCAAGCTGGCCGAGCGGGTGGCGAAGAAGCAGCTGGAGAGCCTGCTGGCCGGCGAGGCCGACGGCAACGACGCCTATCTCGAGGTCAATGCCGGCGCCGGCGGCACCGAGGCCCAGGACTGGGGCCTGATGCTGCTGCGCATGTATATGCGCTGGGCCGAGAAGCACGGCTTCAAGGTCGAGTGGCTTGAAGAGAGCCCGGGCGAAGAGGCCGGGATCAAGTCGGCCACGGTGCTGATCAAGGGCCACAACGCCTATGGCTGGCTGAAGACCGAATCGGGCGTGCATCGCCTGGTGCGGATCAGCCCGTTCGACAGCGCGGCGCGGCGGCACACCAGCTTCTCCTCGGTCGCGGTGTCGCCCGTGGTCGATGATACGATCGAGATCACGATCCTGGACAAGGATTTGAAGGTCGACACCTACCGGGCCTCGGGCGCCGGAGGCCAGCACGTCAACAAGACGGATTCGGCAATTCGCATCACCCATATGCCGACCGGCGTCATCGTCGCCTGCCAGAACGACCGGTCGCAGCACCGCAACCGGGCCATGGCAATGGACATGCTGCGGGCCCGCCTCTACGAGCGCGAGCTGAAGATCCGCGAGGCCCAGGCCGACGCGCTGAACGCCGAGAAGACCGACATCGGCTGGGGCCACCAGATCCGCAGCTACGTGCTGCAGCCCTACCAGATGGTGAAGGACCTGCGCACCGGCGTGGAGACCAGCGCCTCCTCGGCCGTGCTGGACGGCGACATCGACCAGTTCCTGGAAGCCTCGCTGGCGGCGCGGCTGAAGGGCCAGGGCGAGGATCTGCATACGGCGTAAGCCCCGGGCGGCGCGGTGGCACCGCCCCTGATCGGAATGGGACGAACAGACTCGATGACCGACAGCATTCCGATCCTCGACGGCATCGCCGCGATCCGCGACCGCTACGACGCCTTCATCGTCGACCTGTGGGGCGTGGTGCATGACGGCGTCACGCCCTATCCCGGCGTGATCGACTGCCTGCAGCGGCTGCGTGCCGACGGCAAGCAGGTGTGCCTGCTGTCGAACGCGCCGCGGCGGGTCGGGTCGGTGGTGCAGCGCTTGGCCCAGATCGGCGTGCCTGAGGATTGCTGGGATGCGATCCTGTCCTCGGGCGAGGCGGCGCATCTGGCGCTGGCGGAACGCGACGACGACTTCCACCAGGCGCTGGGCGAGCGCTTCCTGCATCTCGGCCCTGACCGCGACGCCGACGTCTATGAGGGCGTCGACGACGTCGTCCGGGTCGACGGCCTGGCCGATGCCGACTTCGTGCTGAACACCGGCATCGACGACCCGGAGGAGCGGGTCGAGGACCATGCCCCGCTGCTGGAGGCCGCGGCGGCGCGCCGCCTGCCGATGATCTGCGCCAACCCTGACATCGTCGTCATCGTCGGCGGCCGGATGCAGATCTGCGCCGGTGCCCTGGCGCAGCATTACGAGACGCTGGGCGGCCCGGTGTTCTATCACGGCAAGCCGCACCCGCCGGTCTATCGCCGCTGCTTCGAGCTGCTCGGCCGGCCCGACCCGGCGCGGGTGCTGGCGGTCGGTGACAGCTTCCACACCGACATGGCCGGCGCGGCCGCGGCCGGGATCGACGGGCTGTTCGTGATCGGCGGCATCCATGGCGCCGAGCTGCGCGACAGTGCGACCGGCCGGCCGGTTTCGCACAAGCTGGCCGCCGCCGCCGAACGGCACCGGCTGCGGCCGGTGGCCGCGGTGGAGCGACTGAACTGGGACGGCCTCGTCTGAGGCTCGGTGACGATGCCGGGTTCGCCGCGGCGGACCCGGCCCGCGTTTTACGCCCGCGCCCCGATCACGCCTTCCAGCGCGGCGATCAGCAGCGCCGGCGGGGTCTGGACCGAGGCGTGGACCGGCGGCTGCACCGCTGCCGGCCGGCGCGTCAGCTCGCGGAAATAGCACAGGACGAAGACCCGCAGCGCCCCGGTCAGGCCGCTGCCCTTGCGGGCGGCGTCGATCCGGGTACAGATCTCGTTCAGCCCGATCTGCTCGCGCGCGCAGATCTCCATCAGCCCGTCCCAGAACACGACCTCCATGCGGACGCTGGTGCGCCGCCCCGCAACCGTCACGTTGCGGCAGATGGACATCGGGTCCGCGTCACGGGCTAGAGCTCCATTATGGCCCATCATCACCTTTCCGGGCCCGCAGCCCCGGACAGCCGGGCCATGGGCGACATCAAATGCACAGGTATTATGTCGAATAATTACCGCTTCCCGGCAAAAAGGTGAACTGTCGATTGCGTTTTTCCGTCGCGACAGGTTTCGCTTAATGTCGCGGGGCGCTGTCGGCGTCGGCGCAGACCTCGAATTCGGCCTGGACCGTGGCGTGACCGACACCGAAGCGGTCGCGCAGCAGGCGGGTCACCGCGCCGATCGCCTGGTCGGAATCGGCGCCCTCGCGCAGCCGGGCGTGCAGCGTCACCAGCGGCCGATCCGGCGTCAGGGTCCAGGCATGGACGTGATGGATATCGATCACCGCCGGCACCTCGGCGAGGATCGCCGCGCTCAGCGCCGCCTCGTCGATCCCGCCCGGCGACCCTTCGACCAGCACATGGCCGGATTCGCGCAGGATCGCCCAGGCGCTGCGCAGCACCAGCAGCGACACCAGCACCGACAGGATCGGGTCGATCGGGGTCCAGCCGGTCAGCAGGATCACAGCGCCGGCGGCGAGCGCGCCGACCGAGCCGAGCAAGTCGCCCATCACATGCAACGCCGCGCCGCGCAGGTTCAGATTGCGGCGATCGCCGCCCTGCAGCACCCGGAACGCCACCACATTGGCCACCAGCCCGGCCGCAGCGACGCCGATCATCAGCCCGCCCTCGACCGCCGCCGGCTCGGCCAGCCGGCCGGCAGCCTCGACCACGATGGCGACGACCACCGCCAGCAGCACGATGCCGTTGGCGAAGGCGGCCAGCACCTGCACCCTGCCATAGCCGTAGCTGCGCCGGGCGTCGCGCGGCCGCCGCGCCATCCGCGCCGCCAGCCAGGCCAGCGCCAGCGCCGCGGCGTCGGTCAGCATGTGGCCGGCATCGGCCAGCAGGGCCAGGGAATTGGCGAACCAGCCGCCCGCCGCCTCGACCAGCATGAAGCCGGCGGTGATGGCCAGCGCGATCAGCAGGCGCCGCTCGCCATCCGCCCCCTCCGGCATGCCGTGATGGTGGGCATGGCCCGGCCCGTGATCATGCGCCGCATGATCATGGCCGGAGCCGGGCAGATGGTCGTGCGGCATTGTGGCCTCCGGAGGATGCGAATCGCTCGCGCCAGTCTACATCCGGCGCCGCGCCATGAAAAACCCGCCGCCATGCCGGTTGCGCCCCCCCTACCGCTATGTTAGATGACGGCGCGCCGAGCGTAAGGGGTGGGCCTCGGACAGCCCTCTGTTGTGCGATAGAGCCCCCCGAACTTTCGGTGGTCGTGGCCTCCTGCCACGATCGACAACAACGATCGAGGGACGATCGGTGGCAGCCACAGGCTCAGGGATTTCCGGCCTCGCATCCAGCTACGCGACGGCGCTCTACGCACTCGCCGACGAGGGCAAGGCGCTCGACCAGACCGCGGACGACCTGCGCGGCCTGAAGACCGCCCTGGCCGAAAGCGAGGATCTGCGCCGTCTGGTCCGCAGCCCGCTCTTGTCGCGCGACGCGCAGGGCAAGGCGATGGCCGCGGTGCTGGAGCGGGCGGGCGTGTCCGACCTGGTGCGCCGCTTCATCGCCCTGGTGGCGCGCAACCGCCGCCTGTTCGCCCTCGACGCCATGATCGACGCCTTCCTGGCCGAGCTGGCCCGCCGCCGCGGCGAGGTCACGGCCGATGTCACCGCCGCCTCGGCGCTGACCGACGGCCAGACCGAGGCGCTGGTCGACCAGCTCAAGAAGGCCATGGGCGCCAAGGTCCAGGTCAATGTCAAAATCGATCCCGCGCTGCTCGGCGGGATGATCGTCAAAGTCGGCTCGCGCATGGTCGACAGCTCCCTGCGCACGAAACTGGCCAAGCTGCAGCTCGCGATGAAGGGAACCGTCTGATGGACATCCGTGCCGCCGAAATCTCTGCGATCATCAAGGACCAGATCGCCAATTTCGGGACCGAGGCCGACGTTGCCGAGGTCGGCCAGGTGCTGTCGGTCGGTGACGGCGTCGCCCGCGTCTACGGCCTCGACAACGTCCAGGCGGGCGAGATGGTCGAGTTCCCGGGCGGCATCAAGGGCATGGCGCTGAACCTCGAGACCGACAATGTCGGTATCGTGATCTTCGGCGAGGACCGCGACATCAAGGAAGGCGACACGGTCAAGCGCACCGGCGCCATCGTCGAGGTTCCGGTCGGCCGCGGCCTGCTGGGCCGCGTGGTCGACGGGCTGGGCAACCCGATCGACGGCAAGGGTCCGATCACCGACGCCAAGCTGAGCCGCGTCGAGGTCAAGGCCCCGGGCATCATCCCGCGCAAGTCGGTGCACGAGCCGATGCAGACCGGCTTGAAGTCGATCGACGCGCTGACCCCGGTCGGCCGCGGCCAGCGCGAGCTGATCATCGGCGACCGCCAGACCGGCAAGACCGCGGTGGCCATCGACGCCATCCTGAACCAGCGCGAGATCAACAAGTCCGGCGACGAGAGCCAGAAGCTCTACTGCATCTACGTCGCGATCGGCCAGAAGCGCTCGACGGTCGCCCAGATCGTCAAGACGCTCGAAGAATACGGCGCGCTGGAATACACCATCGTCGTCGCCGCCACCGCGTCCGAGCCGGCGCCGCTGCAGTTCCTGGCGCCCTACACCGGCGCCGCGATGGGCGAGTTCTTCCGCGACAACGGCATGCACGGGCTGATCATCTATGACGATCTGTCCAAGCAGGCCGTGGCCTACCGCCAGATGTCGCTGCTGCTGCGCCGCCCGCCGGGCCGCGAGGCCTATCCGGGCGACGTGTTCTACCTGCACAGCCGCCTGCTGGAGCGCGCGGCCAAGATGAACGACGAGCACGGCAACGGCTCGCTGACCGCGCTGCCGATCATCGAGACCCAGGCCGGCGACGTCTCGGCCTATATCCCGACCAACGTGATCTCGATCACCGACGGCCAGATCTTCCTCGAGACCGGCCTGTTCTATAAGGGCGTCCGCCCGGCGGTAAATGTCGGCCTGTCGGTCAGCCGCGTCGGCTCCGCCGCCCAGATCAAGGCGATGAAGCAGGTCGCCGGCCGCATCAAGCTCGAGCTCGCGCAGTACCGCGAGATGGAGTCCTTCGCCCAGTTCGCGTCGGACCTCGACGCCTCGACCCAGAAGCTGCTGGCCCGCGGCGCGCGCCTGACCGAGCTTCTGAAGCAGCCGCAGTTCAGCCCGCTGCCGGTCGAGGAGCAGGTGGCGTCGATCTTCGCCGGCGTCCGCGGCCATCTCGACACCGTCCCGGTCAACCGGATCTCGGATTTCGAGAAGGGCCTGCTCGACGCGCTGCGCGACGACGGCAAGGCCATCCTCGAAGGCATCCGGACCGAGAAGCAGATCTCGCCGGGGAACGAGGAGAAGCTGGCCGCCTTCATCACGAACTACGCCAAGACCTTCGTCTGAGCGGCAGTCGTACCCACCACACCGATTGAAGGCGGGGCGCCATGCCGTCGTTGAAGGACCTCAGGAACCGGATCGCCAGCGTCAAGTCGACGCAGAAGATCACTGCGGCCATGAAGATGGTCGCGGCGTCGAAGCTGCGCCGCGCCCAGGATCAGGCCGAAGCCGGCCGGCCCTATGCCGACCGCATGGAGCGGATGCTGACCGGCCTTGCCGCCGTCGCTAAGACGGCGGGCCAAGGCCCCAAGCTGATCTCCGGCACCGGCAAGAGCGACGTGCACCTGCTGCTCGTCATCACCTCTGACCGCGGCCTGGCCGGGGCGTTCAACGCCACCGTGCTGCGCGAGGCGCGGCGCCAGATCCGCGAGCTGCAGGGCCGCGGCAAGACCGTCAAGCTGTTCACCGTCGGCCGCAAGGGCCGGGACAGCCTGCGCCGCGACTTCGCCAACCTGATCGTCGAGAGCGTGATCGACGTCGGCCGGCCGAAGCTGGGCTTCGCCGACGCCGACGGCATCGCCACCCGGATCCTGGCGATGTTCGAGGCGGGCGACTTCGACGTCTGCTCGGTCGTCTACAACAAGTTCAAGTCGGCGATCGCCCAGATCATCACGGTGCAGCAGCTGGTGCCGGTGGCGCTGCCGGCCGTGGCCGAGGACACGGCCTCGAACATCGTCTACGAGTTCGAGCCGAGCGAGGAGCAGATCCTGGCGGAGCTGCTGCCGCGCAACCTGGCGATCCAGATCTACAAGGCGCTGCTCGAATCCGCCGCCTCCGAGCAGGGCGCGCGCATGACCGCGATGGACAATGCGACCCGCAACGCCGGCGACATGATCAAGCGGCTGACGCTGGTCTACAACCGAACCCGCCAGGCCTACATCACCAAGGAGCTGATCGAGATCATCTCCGGCGCCGAAGCCATCTAAGGCGCCCTGATCCACCGATCGCTTGAAGACAGTTCTGAGGAGCGTGAACACCATGGTCGAGACCCAGACCGGAAGCAACGTCATCGGCCGCATCAGCCAGGTTCTGGGCGCCGTGGTGGACGTCCAATTCGATGGCGAGCTGCCMGCCATTCTGAACGCCCTGACCACCGACATCGGCGATCGCAAGCTGGTGCTCGAGGTGGCGCAGCATCTCGGCGAGAACACCGTGCGCTGCATCGCCATGGACTCGACCGACGGCCTGGTCCGCGGTGGCAAGGTGCATGACAGCGGCAACGCCATCCAGGTGCCGGTCGGCCCGGAGACGCTGGGCCGCATCATGAACGTGATCGGCGAGCCGATCGACGAGCGCGGCCCGATCAACGCCAAGCTGCATTCGCCGATCCACCGCCAGGCGCCGGCCTTCGTCGACCAGGCGACCGAGGCCGAGATGCTGGTCACCGGCATCAAGGTCGTCGACCTGATCAGCCCCTACGCCAAGGGCGGCAAGATCGGCCTGTTCGGCGGCGCCGGCGTCGGCAAGACGGTGACCATCCAGGAACTGATCAACAACATCGCCAAGGCACATGGCGGCGTGTCGGTCTTCGCCGGCGTGGGCGAGCGGACCCGCGAGGGCAACGACCTGTACCATGAGATGATCGACTCCAAGGTCATCAACCTCGACGGCGAATCGAAGGTGGCGCTGGTCTATGGCCAGATGAACGAGCCGCCGGGCGCCCGCGCCCGCGTCGGCCTGTCGGGCCTGACCGTGGCGGAGTACTTCCGCGACGTCGAGGGCCAGGACGTGCTGTTCTTCGTCGACAACATCTTCCGCTTCACCCAGGCGGGCGCCGAGGTGTCGGCGCTGCTGGGCCGCATCCCGTCGGCCGTGGGCTATCAGCCGACCCTGTCGACCGACATGGGCACGCTGCAGGAGCGCATCACCTCGACCAACAAGGGCTCGATCACCTCGGTGCAGGCCATCTACGTGCCCGCCGACGATCTGACCGACCCGGCGCCGGCGACCTCGTTCTCGCATCTCGATGCGACGACCGTGCTGAGCCGCGCGATCTCCGAGCTCGGCATCTACCCGGCGGTCGATCCGCTCGACTCGACCTCGCGCATCCTCGACCCGCGCGTGGTCGGCCAGGAGCACTACGAGGTGGCCCGCGCCGTGCAGCGCACGCTGCAGGAATACAAGGCGCTGCAGGACATCATCGCCATCCTGGGCATGGACGAGCTGACCGAAGAGCAGAAGCTGACCGTGGCCCGCGCCCGGAAGATCCAGCGCTTCTTCAGCCAGCCCTTCCACGTCGCCGAGGTGTTCACCGGCACGCCGGGCGAGCTGGTCCCGGTCGAGGAGACGATCCGCGGCTTCAAGGGCATCGTCAACGGCGACTATGACCACCTGCCGGAGGCGGCCTTCTACATGGTCGGCACCATCGACCAGGCCATCGCCAAGGCGAAGAAGCTCGCCGAAGCCGCCTGACGCCAGCAGCATCGTAGCCGGGGACATCCATGGCCGAGAAATTCGCCTTCGAACTGGTCTCGCCCGAGAAGCTGCTCGTGGCGCAGCAGGTCGAGATGGTGGTCGTCCCCGGTGGCGACGGCTATTTCGGCGTGCTGAAGGGGCACATGTCGATGCTGTCGACCGTCCAGCCGGGCGTGATCGACGTCTATGAGCAGCGCAGCGCCATCTCCAGCCGCCTGTTCGTCACCGGCGGCTTCGCCGAGGTGACGCCGGAGCGCTGCACCGTGCTGGCCGAGGAGGTGATGCCGGTGGCCTCGCTGGACCGTGCTAAGGTCGAGCAGGAACTGCGCGACGCCGAGGAGGACGTGGCCGACGCCAAGACCCCCGGCGACAAGGCGGTGGCCGAGCGGGCGCTGAAGTTGGCCCAGGCCAAGCTGACCGCCGTCACCCGCGGCGCGCCGGCCGGCCACGCCTGACCGGCAAGCCGCACGGTTGAATTGGAAGGGCCCCGTGAGGGGCCCTTTTTCATGGCCGAAGCGGCAACGGCCTCGGCTCCTGGTAAGCTGCCGGCACTCGATTCCCGCGGCAAGAGAGCAGGCTGATGTCCGGTCTCACACGCTTCTCCGTTCTCCCCCTCTCCCGCATGACCCGGCGGCTGACGGATGTCGCCTCCGGCCGCGCCGCGCCCGACCTGGTGATCCGCGACGTCCGGGTGCTGTCGACCTATTCCGAGCGCATCCTGCCGGGCCGTGAGGTCTGGCTGGCCGGCGGGCGCATCGCCGCGGTGAAGCCGACGGGGTCGTGCCGGGACGGATCGGTCGCCGTGTACGACGGAAAAGGCGCCATCCTCGCGCCCGGGCTGGTCGATCCGCACATCCACATCGAATCGAGCATGGTGACGGCCTGCGCCTATGCCGAGGCGGCGCTGCTGAACGGCACCACCACGATCTTCTGCGACAGCCATGAGATCGGCAACGTCATGGACGTGGCCGGGGTCGAGGCGATGCTGGAGGATGCCCGGGCTGCGCCGCTGTCGATCTTCCTGACCGTGCCCAGCACCGTGCCCGCCACCTCGCCGCGCCTCGAGACCGCCGGCGGCGACCTGACGGCCGAGAAGATCGCCGGCCTGTTCGACCGCTGGCCGGAGGCGGTGGCGCTGGGCGAGAAGATGGATTTCGTCCCGGTGACCATGGGCGACGAGCGCAGCCATGCCATCATCGCCGCGGCGCTAGAGCGCGGCCGGCCGGTCTCCGGCCATGTCTATGGGCGGGAGTTCGTCGCCGCCTATGCCGCCGCCGGCGTCACCGACACGCATGAGGCGATCGACCGCGACATCGCCGATGACATGCTGGAAGCGGGGATCTGGCTGTTCCTGCGCGGCGGGCCGCCGACCACGCCCTGGCACAGCCTGCCCGAGGCGATCAGGACGATCACCGAGCTGGGCGCCTCGCACAAGCGCATCGCCGTCTGCACCGATGACCGCGACGCCGACGACCTGCTGCATTTCGGCCTGGACTGGGTGGTGCGCGAGGCGATGCGCGCCGGCATGTCGCCCGAACAGGCCTGGTCGATGGGGTCGCTGCACGGCGCCACCCGCTTCGGCCACGACGGCGAGGTCGGCGGCTTCGGCGGCGGCCGCCGGGCGGATCTCGTGCTGCTGGACGACGGCCACAAGCCGGTCAGCACCTGGTACGGCGGCGAGCTGGTGGTGGAAGGCGGCCGGATCACCCCGGCCCTGGACCAGGCGCTGTCCGCCCGCTGGCGCTATCCGGAGGCGGCCTACCACACCGTGCGGCTGCCGGCGGCCGTCAAGCTGACGCCCGACCTGCCGGCAGAGCCCGTCACTGCCCATGCGATCCGGACGGTCCTGCCTGGCATCCTGCTCGGCCATGTCACGATGGAGCTCGAGCCGGCGAATGACTGGCAGGCGCATTTCGACCGGCACGGCCTGTGCTTCGTCACGGTGGTGGAGCGGCACGGCAAATCGGCCGGCAACGTGGCGCACGGCCTCCTGTCCGGCTTCACGCTGAAAGCGGGCGCCGTCGCCTCCTCGGTCGGGCATGACAGTCACAACATCATCATCGCCGGCACCAACGAGGCCGACATGCAGGTGGCGCTGCAGGCGATCGAGGCGACACAGGGCGGCGTCTGCGTCGTGCGCGACGGCCGGCTGACGGCGATGGTGCCGCTGCCGATCGCGGGCCTGCTGTCTGACAAGCGTGTGACCGAGGTGGCGGAGGAGGTGAAGGCGCTGAAGGCCGAATGGGAGAAGGCCGGCTGCTCCATCCCCTATATGGGCTTCAACCTGATCCCGCTGTCGGTGATCCCGGAGATCCGGATCACCGACAAGGGGCTGGTGCTGGTGCCCGAGATGGAGATCGTGCCGCTATTCGAGCCGGCGCCGGCCTGAGAGGGGCTGGACGTCTGGTCCTGCCGCTCCCGGGTCGAGCCCGGCATGACAGGCAGAGACGGAGTTGCGCTCGCGTATCGCGAGCCGAACCTACGAGACTGCTTTGCCCCTCCCGCTTGCGAGCTATCGGATTCACATATCTCATCCGCACGCTCGCCGGGCCCTGTTCGTTGCCTCTCCCGCTTGCGGGAGAGGTCGGGCTCGCGCAGCGAGACCGGGTGAGGGCGGCTCGGTCGCGACACCAGGATCAGCGTTTCAGGACCGGGCGGATCATGCGCTCGCTCACGGCAAAGCGGCACTTTCGTCGAGGCTGCTATCCCCTCACCCGGACATCCTTCGGATGTCCGACCTCTCCCGCAAGCGGGAGAGGCAATCTGTTCGCATACCTACGGTCGGTCTCACTGATCGATGTGTGAATGTCGTAGCGCTCGCGGGAGAGGCAACGCGAAATCCCTGAAATCCGGCTGCCCCTGCTGATCGCGCTGGAGCGATCCAACCTCAAGCCATCATGCTTTAAGCATCCGCTCTCAGTGCCTCGAGCAGCAGCCGGGTCGGCACCAGCCGGGCGGGCCGGCCGGGGGCGAACCAGACGATGGCGTTCTGGCCGAAATCCTCCGCCAGGGCGATGAGATCCGTCACCGGCAGGCCAAGCACCAGGAGACCATGCTCCGGCGGCCATTCGCCGTCCGTCCCGGCACCGGTGTGCGGCACCGCGCCGGCGCCGCGCCGGAGCACCACCTCGGCCAAACGCTGCCGCGCTGCCGCGTTCTCCGCCGCCGGTGTCAACCGGCTGCGCGGGTTGTCCGCGGTGATGAAGCCGGCGCCAGCCTCGCCGCGGCTGGCCAGCCAGGCCTCGGCCTGCGGGTTCCGCCGATCGATCCGCACCTCGTGCTCGATGCCGTCGGCGGCGAACAGGTAGCGGGTGTCGCGATAGGCCTCGAGCAGCCGGATGAAGCCCGAGAGATCCATCCGGCGCCCCGTCAGCCGGCCCGTTCGGTCGTCGGGTCGATCATCTTGCGGATCTCGGTGATCTTGGTCGCCGGGAAGCCACTGATCTCGGCGTGCTTGCGGATCACCGCCTCGTCCTGGGCCAGGTAGACGCAGAAGGTTTTGTTGTCGGCGACATAGCTCTCGACCCACTGGATGTCGGGGCCGATCTGCCGCAGCGCCTCGTTCGACTTGGCCGCGGCACCGCGCAGCTGGTCGCGTTCGAGGGTGCCGACGTCGGGGATATCACGCTCGATGATGAATTTACGCAGTGCCATGGGGTCCTCCCTGTGTGCGGCCCGACGACTGCCGCTTCGCTTTGAACTAGGCCGCGCCGGCGCTCAGTACAGCCCGCCCGTCCCGGTCGTGGCGTCGGGCACGCTGTCGCCGAAGCCGGTATCGCCCTGGTCAGTGGTGCCGCCGCTGCCGCCGTCGAGCCGGTCGAGGGCGTAGCCGGTGCCGGGCTCGGTGCCGGGACGGAACGCCTCCCAGATCGTGTCGCCGCCGCTGCCATAGGCGGGCTGGCCGGTCTGCCGGTCGATCTTCACCAGGTTTACCCCCGGCGGGATGCGGAACGGCGGCACGTCCTTGCCCTGCAGCGCCGCGGACATGAAGTCGCGGAAGATCGGCAGCGCCGCGGTCGAACCCCATTCCCGGGCGCCCAGCGTCTTCGGGTCGTCGAAGCCGACATAGATCGCCACCACCAGGTCGGGCGCGAAGCCGACGAACCAGGCGTCCTTGGCGTCGTTGGTGGTGCCGGTCTTGCCGGCCAGGGTGAAGCCCAGCTTGTTCAGCGCCGAGGCGGTGCCGCGCTGGACCACGCCCTGCAGGATCGACGTCATCTGGTAGGCCGAGACCGGGTCGGCGATCTGCTCGCGCGTGTCCGGGATCACCGGCGTCGCCTGATCGGCCCAGGGCTGGCCGCAGCTGTCGCAGGGCCGCTCGTCGTGGCGGTAGATGGTACGGCCGGTGCGGTCCTGGATCCGGTCGATGAAGGTCGGCAGCACCTTCTTGCCGCCATTGGCGATCTGGGCGAAGCCGGTCGCCATCTGCAGCGGCGTGGTGGCGCCGGCGCCGAGCGCCATCGAGTACAGCAGCGGCATGTCCTTGTAGACGCCGAAGCGCTCCGCCGTCGCCTTGACCTTGTCGAGGCCGACCGCCTGGATCAGCCGCACCGTCATCAGGTTGCGCGACCGCTCGACGCCGACGCGCAGCGGCATCGGGCCGAGGAACCGGTGGTCGTCATTCTCCGGCGTCCAGTCGGTGGTGCCGACATCGATCGTGATCGGGGCGTCGTCGATGATGGTCGTCGGGGTGTAGCCGGCCTCCAGCGCCGTCAGATACACGAAGGGCTTGAAAGTCGAGCCGGGCTGCCGCACCGCCTGGGTGCCGCGGTCGAACTCGCTCATCGCATAGTCATAGCCGCCGCTGATCGCCAGCACCCGGCCGGTGTTGGGGTCCAGCGCGACCAGCGCGCCCTGCGCGTCGGGGATCTGGCGCAGGCCGAATTCCTGCGGCACCGCCTTGTCGTCCGGCACCGGGCCGGTCGGCTCGACCAGGATGACGTCGCCCTTGGCCAGCACGTCGGACGGCTTCCTGGGATCGGCGCCGACGGTCTGGTTGGCGCGCCAGGGCCGGGCCCATTTCATCTCGGCGAAGGGGATGGTGCCGCGGCTCTTGTCTGAGAAGCCGATGTCGGCGGCCTTGGCGTCGACCTCCAGCACCACCGCCATCTGCCAGTCGCCGGCGCCGGCCGGCCGCTCGACCGCGGCGAGCTGCCCGGCCCAGTCGTCGAAGCCCTCGATCTTCTTCAGCGGGCCGCGCCAGCCATGCCGCTGGTCATAGCTGCGCAGGCCGCTGCGCAGCGACTGGTCGGCCACGTCCTGCAGATGCGGGTCCAGCGAGGTGCGGACCGACAGCCCGCCCTGGTAGAGCGCATCGTTGCCGTACAGGCGCTGCAGCTCACGCCGCACCTCCTCGGCGAAATAGTTGGCGCTGACGAACTCGATCTGCCGGCGGTCCTTGGTCACCAGCGGCTCGGCCCGGGCGGCGTCGGCCTGCTCCTTGCTGATCGCCCTGTCCTCGAGCAGCCGGCCGATGACGTAGTTGCGGCGGTTGACGGCCGCGTCCATCCGGGTCTTCGGATCGTAGCTGCTGGGCGCCTTCGGCAGGCCGGCCAGGAAGGCGGTCTCGGAGACCGTCAGGTCCTTCAGCGGCTTGTTGAAATAGGCCAGCGACGCCGCCGCCACGCCATAGGCGCCGCGGCCGAGATAGATCTGGTTCAGGTACAGCTCGAGGATCTGCTGCTTGGTGAAGGCGCTCTCGATGCGCAGCGCCAGCAGCACCTCACGGATCTTGCGGCTGACCGCCCGATCGGGCGTCAGGAAGAAGTTGCGCGCCACCTGCTGGGTGATGGTCGATGCGCCCTCGACCCGCTTGCCGGAGGCATAGTTCTGGACCGCGGCGAGGCCGGCCCGGGCGATGCCCTGCAGGTCGATGCCCGGATGGTCGTAGAAGCGCTGGTCCTCGGCCGAGACGAAGGCCTGCGCCACCAGCGGCGGGATCGCCCCGAACGGCACGAACAACCGGTTCTGGTTGGCATACTCCGCCATCAGCCGGCCGTCGCCCGCGTGCAGGCGGGTGGTGATCGGCGGCGCGTATTCGGCCAGCTGCGCCGTGTCCGGCAGGTCGCGGCCGAAATAGCTCGCGGCCGCGAAGACCCCGACCGCCGCGATGACGAGCAGGAGGATGAGGGAGGACAGGAGCCAGCCGATCAGGCGCATCGAACCATGGGGGCAGTGGATGGGCGGCGGCCGGCCGCCCGAACATGGCGGGGTCGGCCCGGCAGGCCGGCCTCGTCGCAGAAGCGGATAGGCCGCGATTGTGTTCCGTTGATGACCACAGGCTGACGACCCGCGGGCCAGGCGGCTTCAGTTACCATAGCGCCGGCCGCGAGTCAGGCCTTTGCGCCAGGCAAGCCCCTTACCCCTGAAATCTCCCATTGTCGAGAGTGCGGTGCCTCGGTATCGTGACGGCGCGACAGTCTGCCCGATCGGTCGATCGGATATCCGGGTTCCCCGGGTATCCGGGTCGATCGCGCGGTGGCACATCGATTTCCGCCGGGAAACGTCTTTCGTCGAACGGCCGGCACGCGATGCGCGGCTGCGATGTCGGGCGACATTGAGATCAACTCGAGGCCGTGCCCCGGCGCATCCGCGCCGGACCGGTGGTCGCGGACCCTCCCGTCTGGCCTGCTGCGAAGCGCCGTTCTCGGGTGATCACGGTTCGCGCCCCCGGCGGCTTCGGCAGGACAAGGACGCGCCGCAGCCCCGTCGGTCGCGCGGGGTGACGGCAGCGTCGCCAGGGTTTGTACATGGCTAAAAGAATGCTGGTGGACGCCACCCATGCGGAAGAAACGCGGGTGGTGGTGCTGGACGGCAATCGGCTCGAGGAATTCGACTTCGAGACCGAAGCCAAGAAGCAGCTAAAAGGTAATATCTACCTGGCCAAGGTGACGCGGGTGGAACCCTCGCTCCAGGCCGCTTTCGTGGAGTATGGCGGGAACCGGCACGGTTTCCTCGCCTTCTCGGAAATCCATCCCGACTACTACCGGATCCCGATCGCCGACCGCGAGGCCCTGCTGGCCCGCCAGGCCGCGGAGGCCGACGAGGCCGAGGCCGGCGAGGCGAAACCGGCCGAGCCGGCGTCCCGCCGGCGCCGCGGCCGTGGTGACCGCCGCCCGGCCCGCGCCGAGGGCGCCGAGGCCGGCCCGAGCGAGGCGTTCGAGGCGAGCGATGGGGTGCCGGGCGATGGGGTGGCGGGCGAGGTGATCCACGCCGAGCCCATCGTCGAGGAGAGCTTCGGCGAGACCCTGTCGAGCGAGGGTGACAGCGGCCCGGTCGCGCTGCTGGCCCCGCCCGAGTCGCCGCGGGGCGACGACCCGGCCACCGCCGAGGGCGAGAACGGCAACGGCCATGGCAATGGCCATGAGGGCGAGCAGGAGCCGGTCGAGGTGCTGGGCGGCGACGAGGCCGAGGAAGCCCGCGACCGCCGCTCGAGGCTGCCGAACTACCGCAACTACAAGATCCAGGAGGTCATCAAGCGCCGGCAGATCATGCTGGTGCAGGTGACCAAGGAGGAGCGCGGCAACAAAGGTGCGGCGCTGACCACCTACCTGTCGCTGGCCGGCCGCTACTGCGTGCTGATGCCGAACACGCCGCGCGGCGGCGGCATCAGCCGGAAGATCGCCAACCCCAAGGATCGCAAGAAGATGAAGGCGATCATGGATGACCTGGACGTGCCGGACGGCATGGCGGTCATCCTGCGGACGGCGGGGCTGGAGCGGACCAAGCTGGAGATCCGCCGTGACCTCGACTACCTGCTGCGGCTGTGGGATTCGATCCGGCAGACGACGCTGCAATCGACCGCCCCCTGCGCCATCCATGAAGAGGCGGACCTGATCAAGCGGGCGATCCGCGACCTCTATTCCAAGGACATCGAGGACGTCCAGGTCGCCGGCGAGGAAGGCTACCGCGTCGCCAAGGACTTCATGCGCATGCTCATGCCGAGCCATGCCAAGAAGGTGCAGCCCTATCTGGACCAGGACGTCCCGCTCTTCCACCGCTTCAACGTGGAAGGCCAGATCGACGCGATGCACAGCCCGGTGGTGCAGCTGCGCTCCGGCGGCTACATCGTCATCAACCCGACCGAGGCGCTGGTCTCGATCGACGTCAACTCCGGCCGCTCGACCCGCGAGCGGAACATCGAGGAGACGGCGTACAAGACCAATCTCGAGGCCGCCGACGAGGTCGCCCGCCAGCTGCGGTTGCGCGACCTGGCCGGGCTGATCGTCATCGACTTCATCGACATGGAGGACGACCGCCACAACAAGGCGGTCGAGCACCGGCTGAAGGAGGCGATGCGGCAGGACCGCGCCCGCATCCAGATCGGCCGGATCAGCGCCTTCGGCCTGCTCGAGCTGTCGCGCCAGCGGCTTCGCCCGAGCCTGATGGAGACGCATTTCGAGACCTGCGCCCATTGCGGCGGGCTGGGCATGACCCGGACCACCGGCTCGGCCGCCCTGTCGGTGCTGCGCGCGATCGAGGAGGAGGGCATCCGCAAGCGCGCCTCCGAGGTCACCGTGCATGTCGCCACCGCCATGGCGCTGTACCTGCTCAACCAGAAGCGCGACGCGCTGGCCGACATCGAGCGGCGCTACGGCGTGCGGGTGCTGATCGAGGCCGATGACAGCCTGATCCCGCCGGCGCATCGGATCGAGCGCACCCGCGCCCGTGGCACCGAGCTGCCGGCCCCGGCGGCGCCGATCGACAACACCGCCCGGATCATGGCCGAGACCGACGCCGCGCTGGAGCACGAGGCGGACGAGGTCGAGGACGAGGCGGAAGAGGTCGAAGAGGTCGTCGAGGCCCAGGAGCCGGCGCGCCAGCCGCAGCAGCAGCGCCCGGGACAGCCGCTGCAGCATCACGGTGGCGGCCAGCAGGCCGATGGCGAGGGTCGGGGTCGTCGCCGCCGGCGGCGGCGCGGCCGCCGGCGCGGCGAGGAGGGGCATCGCCCGGACCAGCCCGCGCAGGTCGCCGCTGACGGCAGTTTCGGCTACGACCCGCGCGACGAGGCCGAGGACGGCGTGCGCGAGGACCAGGCCGCCGAGCCGTTCRYGCTCGAGGCCGCCGATGCCGCCAGCCATGCCGAGCCCGAAGCCGAGACGGCGCCAGAGACGGTTGCGGCCGCCGAGGCCGTGATCACGCCCGAGCCCGCCCCGGCGGAAGCTGCCCCAGCGGAAGCTGCGGCGCCGGCCGAGGAGGCGCCGAAGCCGAAGCGCCGTGCCCCGCGCAAGAAGAAGGCCGAGGTAGTTGCGGAGGCTGCGGCCGAGCCGGCTGTCGAGGCTCCGGTGCCCGCTCCGGCGGCGGAGCCGGAAACGGCGGCGCTGAACGGGGCGGTGCCCGAGCCGGCGCCCGTCGCCGCCGAGCCTGCCCCGGCACCCGAGCCCGAGGCCCAGCCCGAGAACCTCGCGGTCGAGGCCAATCAGGTGGTGAACCAGCCGCCCGAGGCCCCGAAGCGTGGCTGGTGGCGCCGCGGCGCCTGACCCAGCCTGCAGTCGGATCAGAAGGCCCGCCCGGGAAACCGGGCGGGCTTTTTGCTGGCTTCTGCGAGCGGCCCTGCCGAACGCCACGCCGTCATTGCGACCCCGGCCTTGAGCCGGGGGAAGCAATCCAGAAGCCCCACGCACCGGCCCCTGGATTGCTTCGTCGGCTTTGCCTCCTCGCAATGACGATATTAGCTATGAATGTTTGTAGATTTTTTATTATTGACAAGCCGGCCCGTATGTTCGAGGGTCGGCACCGGTCTTCGGGCCCGCGGGATTTTGACGGAAGCAGCTTGCGCCGCGTCACCAAACGCTAAAGCGCCACGACGTGAGTTCGTGGTTCCGGCAGTTTGATGCTGAGGAGCCGACCGATGGTTTCGACCCTGTCCCGACCGATCCTCTCCGCCGCCATGCCGCGCGTCGGCATGTGTCGCGCCTGTCGCTGTTGCTGATCGCGGGCCTGCCCGCCGCACCCGACCGCACGACACATGCAGCACGCCTAGCCGGCGTGCCCCGAGAGGATCCCTTCCATGGCTGACGCCTTCATCATTGTCGCCGGTGGCCTGACCGCCGGCATCGTCACGCGCGAGCCGCGCGGCTTCCGCTTCTACGCCTCCGATTCGGCCTTCACCCCGCTGGAGGGGCGCCTGTTCCGCACCACCCGCGCGGCCGGGCGGGCGGCGCATGCGGCGCTGACCACGATCGCCCGCCGCCAGCACCGGCCGGAGCAGGCCCGGGCCTGACCCGCGGCGCGAAGCCGGCCATATCCATACCGACCCAAGACGTGCAGGAGCCCATCATGTCCCTTTCCCCGCTGACGCGCGGCCTGATCGGCCTGGCGCTCGGCCTCGCCCTCGGCGCCGCCACCGCCGGCAGCGCCCTCGCCGCCAGCATCAAGCTCGGCGTCATGGGCGGCAGCGAGGAGGAGATCGCCGAGGTCGCCAAGCAGGTGGCGGCCAAGAAAGGCCTCGAGGTCGAGCTGATCACCTTCTCCGACTACGCCATCCCGAACGAGGCGCTGGAGCATGGCGAGCTGGACGCCAACGCCTTCCAGCACCAGCCCTACCTGGACGCGCAGATCGCCGCCCGCGGCTATCACATCGTCCCGATCGGCTTCACCATTGTCGAGCCGATCGGCCTGTACTCGAAGAAATTCGACAAGATCGACAAGCTGCCCGACGGCGCGAAGATCGGCATCCCGAACGACCCGAGCAATGGCGGCCGGGCGCTGAACCTGCTGGCCGCCAACGGCCTGATCAAGCTGGCCGACGGCAAGGGCCTGAACCCATCGCTGCTCGACGTCGCCGCGAACCCGCACAACTTCCAGTTCTCCGAGCTGGACGCGGCGCAGCTGCCGCATGCCCTGCCGGACCTGGACGGCGCCATCATCAACACCAATTACGCGCTGGAGGCCGGGCTGGACCCGCGCAAGGACGCGCTGATCGCCGAGAGCCGGACCAACAACCCCTACGGCAACTTCGTCGCCGCCCGCGCCGGCGACAAGGACCGGGCCGACCTGAAGACCCTGGTCGAGGCCTACCAGTCGCCCGAGGTGGCGCAGTTCCTGGAGACCCGCTTCAAGGGCGCGATCCTGCCCGCCTGGTAAGCCTGCCGCCGCAGGCCGGGGCTGCGGCCCCGGCCGTTGCGGAAGCGGACCAATTCTGATAGACGACCGCGCTTGCGTGAGCATTCACTCACGCCGTACCGACGCCGGCACCCCTGGAGGCCGGCGTCTTCACTTGGGAGAGAGCCAATGGCCGAAACCATCAAGATCACGGCCGAGGCGCGCGACCGGGCCGGTAAGGGGGCAGCACGGGCAGCGCGTCGGGCCGGGATGATTCCTGGCGTCATCTACGGCGACAACAAGCCGCCGGTGCTGTTCAGCGTCAATGCCCAGTCGCTGCTGAAGATCCTGCGCGACCCGGCGGCGCTGACTCACCTCTATGACATCGAGATCGGCAGCGAGAAGCACCACGTGCTGGCGCGCGACATCGCGCTGGACCCGGTGAGCGACAAGGCGATCCATCTCGACTTCCTGCGCGTCAGCGACAAGACCACGGTCCATGCCGACGTGCCGGTGCATTTCGAGAACGAGGCCGCGTCGCCCGGCATCAAGCGCGGCGGCGTGCTGAACGTCGTGCGCCACGATGTCGAGCTGATCTGCCGCGCCGAGTCGATCCCGGAGTTCGTCTCGGTCGACCTGACCGGTGCCGACATCGGCGATTCGCTGCGCATGAGCGCCGTCAAGCTGCCGGAGGGCGTCCGCCCGGCCGTGCAGGACCGCGACTTCGTGATCGCCACCGTCGCGGCGCCGTCGGCCGTCCGCGCCGAGGCGGCCGAGGCTGCGGCCGCTGCGGTGACCGGCGAGGCGGCCCCGGCCGCCGCCGAGGAGCCGAAGGCCTGATCAAGGCCCTGCGGGCTGGGAGAGTGCGATGCTGCTGTTCGTCGGCCTCGGCAATCCCGGCTCGCAATATGCGTATCACCGGCACAATGTCGGGTTCATGGCGCTCGACGACATCGTCGAGCGCCATTCCTTTTCGCCCTGGAAGCTGAAGTTCCAGGGCCGGCTGGCGGAAGGCCGGCTCGGTCCCGAGCGCGTGCTGGCGCTGGAGCCCACCACCTATATGAACGAGAGCGGCCGGTCGGTCGGCGAGGCGATGCGCTTCTACAAGCTCACGCCCGACGACGTCGTCGTGTTCCATGACGAGCTCGACCTCGCGCCCGGCAAGGTCCGGGTCAAGAAGGGCGGCGGCACCGCCGGCCACAATGGCTTGCGCTCGCTCGACGCCCATATCGGGCCGGAGTTCTGGCGCGTCCGCATCGGCATCGGCCATCCCGGCCACAAGGACCGGGTGCATGGCTGGGTGCTGGGCGACTTCGCCAAGGCCGACGAAGCCTGGCTCGACCCGCTGCTCGAGGCGATCGCCGGGGCGGCGCCGCTGCTGGCTGAGAAAGCGGCCGGGAAGTTCATGACCCAGATCGCCCAGACCACCCAGGCGGCGTGATCCGACACCGACAGTGGCAGCCTCATTGGCCTTTGCTGCGCCGCACGACGACCCCCTTGATCCGATCGTTCCGGGGGCGCATCGTGTGTTCACGTGGTCGGCATAGCCGGTAACGCGTATTGGCCAGCCGCAACGCCCTTGCGGCGACCTCCGCCAGAATGGCAACCCGGCATCGTCGGGTGAGCCTGCGGACAAGAGAGCAAAACGAGGAGCCGCCGCCGTGCGGCTCCTCTACTGTCTGGGCCCTGGAGTCAGTCCCAGATCGGCGGGATCGGCGTCTGCGCCACCAGCGAGTTGGCCGGTTCGACGCATTGGAAGCCGATGTAGTTCACTTGCCGATCGGCAGCCAGCGCCATGCGGCCGAACCGGCCGCAATAGCGGTCGGCGGCGGTCTGCGCCCCCGCGGCGCCCTCGTTGAACACCTCGACCACGACGAAATCCTTCGGCGCCGGCTGCGGCACGCAGGCGCCGGCCAGAAGCGCGGCGGACATAAGCAGGATCGATCGCATCGGCGGACTTCTCCATCGGGTCGCGGTGCAAGGCAGCCGCTTCGGACGGAAGCGAACCCGGTCAGGATCACAAAATTTCCGCCGCCGGCCAACCGGCTTTTGCTGAAACCTGCGCGGCCGCCTTCCGCGCACCGGCCTACCCGGCCACGGCCAGCCGCCGATAGGACAGCGCCTCGGCGATCTGGGCCCGGCCGACGGCTTCGGCGCCGGTCAGGTCAGCCAGGGTGCGGGCGACGCGCAGCACCCGGTGATAGCCGCGGGCCGACAGGCGCAGCCGCTCCGTTGCCTGGGTCAGCAGGGTGGCGCCGGCCGAATCGGGCGCTGCCACGCGGCCCAGCACCGAGCCGTCAGCCTCGGCGTTGGTGGTGATGCCGTCGCCGGCGTAGCGCGCGGCCTGGATCTCGCGGGCCGCCGCGACCCGGGCCGCCACCTCGGCCGTGCCCTCGGCCGGCGGCGGCAGCGACAGGTCGGCGGCCGAGACCGCCGGCACGTCGACATGCAGGTCGATGCGGTCGAGCAGCGGGCCGGACAGGCGCGACTGGTAGTCCTGGCCGCAGCGCGGCGCTCGGCCGCAGCCCAGCGCCGGGTCGCCGAGATGGCCGCAGCGGCACGGGTTCATCGCCGCCGCCAGAAGTACGCGAGACGGATAGGTGACATGCGAGTTGGCCCGCGCGATCACCGCCCGGCCGCTCTCCATTGGCTGGCGCAGCGATTCCAGCGTGGCCCGGGCGAATTCCGGCAGCTCGTCCAGGAACAACACGCCGCGATGGGCCAGCGAGATCTCGCCCGGCCGGACCCGCAACCCACCGCCGACCAGGGCCGGCAGCGAGGCGGAATGGTGCGGGTCGCGGAACGGCCGGCGGCGCATCAGCCGCCCGCCCTCCAGCAGGCCGGCGACCGAATGGATCATCGACACCTCGAGCGCCTCGGCCGGCGACAGCGGCGGCAGCAGCCCGGGCAGCCGCGCCGCCAGCATCGACTTGCCGGATCCTGGCGGGCCGATCATGAGCAGGTTGTGGTTTCCCGCGGCCGCGATCTCCAGCGCCCGTTTCGCCGTCTCCTGCCCTTTGACCTCGCGCAGGTCGAGGCCGGGCCCATCCGCCGGTGCCAGCAGCGGCTGCGGCTGGGCCAGCACCTGGGTGCCCTTGAAGTGGTTGATCAGGGCCAGCAGCGTCGGCGCCGCCAGCACGTCGATCCGGCCCTCGGCATCGGCCGCCCAGGCCGCCTCCGGCCCCGAGGCGGCCGGGCAGATCAGGCCGAGCCCGCGCTCCGCCGCGCCCAGCGCCGCCGGCAGCACCCCGGCGACCGGGGTCAGCGCGCCGTCCAGCGCCAGCTCGCCCAGTGCCATGTACTGCCCGACCTCGTGCACCGGCAGCACGTCGAGCGCGGTGAGCAGCCCAAGTGCGATCGGCAGGTCGTAATGGCTGCCTTCCTTGAGCATGTCGGCCGGCGCCAGGTTGACGGTGATGCGCTTCGGCGGCAGCGCCAGGCCCAGGGCGTGCAGCGCCGCCCGCACCCGCTCGCGGCTTTCCGCCACCGCCTTGTCCGGCAGGCCGACCAGGGTGATGCCGGAAAAGCCGCCGGAGACCTGCACCTGCACGTCGACCGGCGCCGTCTCGATCCCCTGGAACGCGACCGTGGCGATCCGGGCGACCATCTAGGTACGGTCCGCAAGGTGTGGAAGCAGCGGCGAGAGCATATCTAAAATTGTTTTCTATAGATGAAACACAACTTATATTCAGTCCGCGGCGGGACGCTTGTCAATCGCTCTTCCCGCCCATCAAAGCGCAGCGAAGCGGTCTTGCTGCCGCGTCGGTCCTTGGCAATCATGCGGCATGGGTGATCCGAACGATTCCGCCGCACCGATGGCCGGCCCCCTGCCGCTATCACGCCTGATCGACGCGGTGTATGGCCGGCTGTTCGGCAATCTCGGCGCCTTCCTCAAGGTCGCCCTGACCTGGACCCTGATCACCGTGATCCTGGTCGTCGCCCTGGTCGCCCTGGCGCCGGAGGCCTGGGATGGGCCGGCTGGAAGCCTTGCCATGGCCGTCGTAGGCGCCGGCATCGCTATCGGCTGGCACCGCTTCGTGCTGCGTGAGGAGCGCCGCGCCTTCTCCCGCCCGAACACGCTCGCGCGATACGTGCTGCTGGCTGCCGTCGCCGTGATGCCCGGTGCCGCGATCGTGCTGATGGGCACGCCCGCCATCGCCACCCTGCTGCGCGGGCTGGGCGACCGGGCCGGCGCCACGGTGATGACGGCTGTCATCATCCTCCTGGTCGTCGTCGGCATCGCTGTCACCTTCCGGCTGTCTCTCATCCTGCCGGCCGTGGCGATCGGCGACCGCTCGATGACCTTCCGGCGGAGCTGGGCGGCGACGCGGGGCAATGTCGCCCGGATCTTCGTCGGCTGCGTTGCGGTGCAGATTCCGCCCTGGCTGGGCATCGGCCTGCTGACCTGGCTGCTGGAGCGGTGGCAGGGCTTGCCATCCTCCGCCGGGCCCGACGCCGGCGATGTGGTCTTCGCCGTTGTCGGGGCGGTGCTCTGGCTGCTGCTCTCGGCCCTCGCCACAGCCCTGTTCGCCGGCTTCCTGTCGGAACTCTATCTCCGGCTGTACCTGGATCCGGAGGATCCCGCGCCCGTTCCTGAGCTGGCCAGCCGCCCGGCTTGACCAGGATTGGTCAGAGCCCCATCTTAGCTTGACCAACTTCGGTCAAGCCCAATGAAGCAGATCAACATCTACGCGGCGAAGACCCAGCTCTCGCAGATCGTCGATCGGGTCAGCAAGGGCGAGAGCTTCATCATCGCCAAGTCGGGCACGCCGCTGGCCAAGCTGGTGCCGTTGGACGACGGCAAGCCGGCCAAGATCCGGTTCGGCCTGATGAAGGGCGAGATCCATATCGAGCCCGATTTCGATGCGCCGCTGCCCGATGCCGTCCTCGACGCATTCGAGGGCGGCTCCTCGACGTGAGGCTGCTGCTCGACACCAACATCCTGATCTGGGTGATGGACGACGATCCGATGCTGTCGCCCACGGCGCGTCGGACGATCGAACAGGCGACAGCCGTGTTCGTCAGTTCGGTCTCGATCTGGGAAATCAGCATCAAGGCGGCTCTCGGCAAGCTGCGCCTCGACATGACCAAGTTCATGCCACGGTTGGCAGAGGCCGGGTTCGAGCCGCTGGCCGTAAGCTGGGATCACGCCCGGGCCGTGCACGACCTGCCGCACCATCACCGCGACCCGTTCGACCGGATGCTGGTCGCCCAGGCGGTCAGTGAACCGCTGCACCTGCTGACGCATGACGGGATGCTGGCGCGCTACAGCGACCTCGTGACCGTCGTCTGACCGCCGGAGCGCCCGGCCTCAGTTGCTGGCCTTGGCGATGCGCCAGATCGTGCCGCCCTCGTCGTCGGAGACCAGGATCGCCCCGTCCGGCAGCACTGCGATCCCGGCGGGGCGGCCCCAGACCTGGGCGGCGCCGTCGCCTCGATTGACCCGGAAGCCGGTCGCCAGCGCCTCGTAGCCGCCCACGGGCTTGCCGTCCCGGAACGGCACCCGGACCACCATGTAGCCGATCGGATCGGCGCGGTTCCACGAGCCGTGCAGCGTCACCAGCGCGTCGCCGCGCCAGTCGGGGAACATCGAGCCGTCGTAGAAGACGACGTCGAGCGGCGCCGAATGCGACTCGAACAGCAGGTCAGGAACGATCGCCTGCCTCACCAGATCGGGTTTCTTGTCCGCCAGGTCGGGCTGCGGGTTCCGGCCGAGATAGGCATAGGGCCAGCCATAGAAACCGCCCTCCTGCACCACGGTCAGATAATCCGGCACCAGTCCGTTGCCCAGGCCGTCGCGCTCATTCACCACGGTGTAGAGCAGGCCAGTGCCCGGCTGCAGCGCCAGCCCGACCGGGTTGCGCAGGCCGGAGGCATAGGTGCGGCCGCCCGAACCGTCGGCGGCGAAGACCTGGATGGTAGCGCGCGGCGCCGGCTCCTCGGCGATGTTGCTGCGGCTGCCGATGGCGACGAAGAAGCGGTCCGATGCCGGGTCCCAGATCAGGTTGCGGCTGTGATGGCCGTTGCCGCCGTCGAAGGCGCCGTCCGACGTGATCCGCTGCGGCCTGGCCTGCGCCTTGGCGTCGCCCGGCGCATAGGGCACGCGCCACAGCCCGTCGAGATCGGCGACGTAGAGCGCGTCGCGGCGCAGTGCCATGCCGTAGGGCTGGTCCAGCCCGGTCAGGAACGGCATCGCCCCGGCCCGCGCCGGCGGGTTGGGCGCGACCAGCCGGCTGATCCGGCCAGCCCCCGGCTCCGATACCAGGATCGACCGGTCCGGCAGCACCAGCATCTCGCGCGGGCCGGAGAGGCCGGTGGCAAACAGCGTCGCGGTCATTCCCTTCGGCACCTGCGGCCGCATCGCATCGGTGCGGGCGACGGTCTCGGAGCTGTTGGCCACGGCATCGGTGGCATAGGGCCTGGGCAGAGCGTCGGGCCGGACCTCGAACTTCGTCCCCGGCGCGATATCCTGGGCCGCGGCCGGCAGAGTGATCAGCGGGATCGCGAGCAGGGCTGCGAACGTCGGTCGCATCGGTGTTTCCTCCACGTCCTTGTTGAAGGATGTGGAGCTCTCGACGCCGCCGAAAAGGCCTTTATGGGAAAATTGTCCGACAAAGCCCGGTGCCGCTTCGCCCGGCCGCGAAACAAATGGCCGGCTGCGGCGTTGCTGAGGGGCGATTGTCCGCCCGGCACGGTGCCGGGCCACGAAGGAGACTGCAATGATCCGCCGCCTGACCCTGATCCCCTGTGTGCTGGCCCTCGCCGCGCTGGCCGCCTGCGGCGACGACACCCCGAACCCGACCGCGCGGACCGAAGCCATCGCCAGCAAGACCGTGGGCTACCGCTGCGCCGACGGCACCAGCCTGTCCGCCGGCTTCACCGGCGACGCGCTGGTGCTGGCCGACGGCGGCAACACGGTGACGCTGCAGCGCGCGATCTCGGGCAGCGGCGCGCGCTACACCAACCCCTATGGTGCCGAGTTCTGGGACAACGGCGGCCAGGCGACCTACAGCCGGATCGCCGGCGCCCAGAGCACCAGCTGCACGGCGGGATAGGGTCGGAGCCGGTCGCGAAACCCGCGACCGGCCGTCAGACGTTGAAGCGGAAGTGGAAGATGTCGCCGTCGCGGACGATGTAGTCCTTGCCTTCCTGCCGCATCTTGCCGGCGTCCTTGGCGCCCTGCTCGCCACCCAGCGCGACGAAGCTGTCGTAGTCGATGGTCTCGGCCTTGATGAAGCCGCGCTGGATGTCGCTGTGGATCTCGGCCGCGGCTTCCGGCGCGGCGGCGCCGGCCCGCACGGTCCAGGCCCGCGCCTCCTTCGGCCCGACGGTGAAGAAGGTGAGCAGGCCGAGCAGCTTGTAGCCGGCGCGGATCACCTTGTTCAGCCCCGGCTCCTCGAGCCCGATCGAGGCCAGGAACTCCTGCTTCTCCTCGGCCGAGAGCTGCGCCAGCTCGGCCTCGATCGCGGCCGAGATCACCACCGCCTCGGCACCCTGGGCCTTCGCCATCGCTTCGACCCGCGCCGAATGGGCGTTGCCGGTCGCGGCCTCGTCCTCGGAGACGTTGCAGACATAGAGCACCGGCTTGGAGGTCAAGAGCGCCAGGCGCCGGAACGGCTCGCGCTCGTCGGCTGAGAGCTCGACGGTGCGGGCCGGCTTGCCTTCGCGCAGCACCGCCAGCGCCCGYTCCATCAGGTCGATCTCGGCCTTGGCGTCCTTGTCGCCGCCCTTGGCCCGCTTGGCCGCCGACTGCACCCGCCGCTCCAGCCCCTCCATATCGGCCAGCATCAGCTCGGTGTCGACGATCTCGGCATCGCGCACCGGGTCGACCGAGCCCTCGACATGGGTGACCTCGCCCTCGAAGCAGCGCAGCACATGCAGCACCGCGTCGGTCTCGCGGATATTGGCCAGGAACTGGTTGCCCAGCCCCTCGCCCTTCGACGCGCCGCGCACCAGCCCGGCGATGTCGACGAACTCCAGCTGGGTGGCGACGACCTTGGCCGAGGCCGCGATCGCCGCCAGCTTGTCCAGCCGCGGATCGGGCACGCCGACGCGGCCGGTGTTCGGCTCGATCGTACAGAACGGATAGTTCGCCGCCTCCGCCGCCTGGGTGGAGGTCAGCGCGTTGAACAGCGTCGACTTGCCGACATTGGGCAGGCCGACGATGCCGCAATTGAATCCCATGGGTTCTCGTCCGGATCTTCGAATCGGCGCCCGCTCTAGCACGGATGCCGGGCCGAGGGGAGTCATGGCCGGGCTGTGCCGGACTTGACGTCGGCTCGGCGAGGATGGCACCTGGAGGGAGATTGTCCTGACGAGCTGCCGGTCCTTTCCGTCCGGGCGAGTGAGCCGGACCCTTGCCGACCAAGCCGAAACCCGCCTCCCGCAGTGCCTTGACGTCCCCCGGAGACCGTCCCATGACCCTGACCCTGCCCCGAGTCATCGGCCATCGCGGTGCCGCGGCCCATGCGCCGGAGAACACCCTGGCCTCGTTCCGCAAGGCCGCCGCGCTGGGCGTCGAGATGGTCGAGTTCGACGTCAAGCTGACCCGTAACCGGGTGCCGGTGGTGATCCATGACGACACGCTGGACCGCACCACCGACGGCAGCGGCCCGATCGCCAATTCCGACTTCGCGGCGATGCGGATGCTGGATGCCGGCCGGAAATTCGCGCCCGAGTTCCGCGGCGAGCGGGTGCCGACCCTGGACGAGGTGCTGACCCTGGCGCTGGAGCTGGGGCTGGCGGTCAACATCGAGATCAAGCCCTGCCCCGGCCGCGAGGTCGAAACGACGGAGGTGGCGCTGGCCGCGGCGCTGAAGCTGTGGCCGGCCGACCGGCCGAAGCCGCTGGTCTCCAGCTTCGCCATCGAGAGCCTGCTGAAGGCCCGCGAGATCGCGCCCGACTGGCCGCGCGGCTACCTGATCTGGGAGCGGCCGGCGGTCTGGGCCGCCAATGCCGACGCGATCGGCGCCGCCACCATCAATGTCAGCCAGGAGAAGGAGACGGCGGAGACCATCGCCGAATACCGCGCCACCGGCCGGCCGGTGCTGGCCTATACGGTGAACGACGCGGAGCGGGCCAAGGCGCTGTTCGACATGGGGGTCGCCGGCGTCTTCTCCGACGCGCCCGACCGCATCCTCGCCCTCTGATCGCCGCTTTTGCCGCCGATAGGGGGCGCGAGCTTCGGGAGAGATCGGGCGCGTGCAGGGCTTCATCGACCAGACGATCGCCGAGATCGGCGCCCACGCCGCCTGGGCTGGGCCGATCATCCTGGTCTTCGCCTTCGGTGAATCCTTCGCCGTGCTCAGCCTGCTGCTGCCGGCCACCGCCATCCTGGTCGCCGCCGGCACGCTGATCCAGTCGGGCACGCTGAGCCCGTGGGACGTCATCCCCTGGGCGATCGCCGGTGCCATTCTGGGCGACGCCGTCTCATACTGGATCGGGGTGTGGCTGGAGCACCGGGTGGAGCGGATCTGGCCGTTCACCCGCCACCCGCAGCTGCTGCGCACCGGCCGCGACTTCTTCCACCGCTGGGGCGGCATCAGCGTCTTCATCGGCCGCTTCCTCGGCCCGGTCCGCGCCGTGATTCCGCTGGTCGCCGGCATGCTGGGGATGCGCCACATCCCGTTCCAGATCGCCAATGTCGCCTCGGCGATCGTCTGGGCGCCGGTCTGGGTCAGCCTCGGCTGGTTCGCCGGCGAGGCCCTGGCCCGCATCTTCGGGATTGAAGATGCGGCGCCGCTGCTGATCATACTCATCGTCGTCGCGACGCTGGTCGGCGCCGCGGCGGCCTTCCGCCTGCTGACGCGCAAGAGCAAGAGTTCGCATGAGGATCGCTCGGACCGTTCCTAGCCTGGTCATCGCCGCCGCGCTGGCCTTCGCCACCGCGCCCGGGCCGGCGCGCGCGGATGGGCTGGACGACTTCTTCAGCGGCATCCGCCGCCAGTTCGAGGAGCCGGCCAAGCCGAGCCGGTCGCAGAGCTGCGCCCAGACCGAGGCCGAGGCGCATGTGCTGGCGACCACGGCGGAAAGCGATCTCGGCCGGGTGGGGACGCGGATCGAGCGGATCGAGCGCGACGCCGGCGCCGGCACCGCCCGCGATTCGATCGACCAGGCGACCCAGATCGCCAGCCAGGCCCAGGGCCTGTCGGCCAAGCTGCGCCGGGCCCAGGCGGCGTATCGCACCATCATCGGCCAATGCGGCCGGCCGGACCTGCAGAGCGAGCGGCTGGGCAGCCTGGCCCGCCGGCTGGACGCCGAGGCGCGGCGGGCGAACCGCCTGGCCGACCGCATCGCCTCGACCCCGACCGGCGCCCTGCCCGGCGGCCCGCAGGCCTGCCCGGCGCTGGTCGACGACGCCCAGTCGGTGCAGGCCGACACCACCGCCGTCCTCGACCGCATCGGCAAGCGCCTGGGCGCGCTGGAGGGCTCCGACCCGCTGGCCGCCCGCACCGGCGCCCTGGCTGTCGCCAATGATATCGCCGAGCAGCGCCAGCGGGTCGACACCATCGATGCGCGCGCCGCCACCCAGGGCCCGGACTGCGCCGAGGCCGCGGAGATCCGCGACCGCGCCGCCGGCGACCGCCAGTCGCTGCAGGCGCTGCAGAACCAGGCCGACCTCCTGATCGGCCCGCCGGCGCCGGACGGCGCCGAGCCGGCGCTGACCACGGCGCAGCGGCGCAAGGTCCAGGAGCGCCTGGT
>NZ_JBFRCU010000056.1:0-48928 GCF_052113205.1 Inquilinus sp. YAF38
GCCCGGGCGCACCGGGCCGGCTGGATCGTGCTGACCCAGGCCGGCGTGGTGCTGGCGGTGCTGGCGCTGCTGCTGATCCGCCCCGGCGACCTGCTCGGCTTCATCCCGATCGCCTTCGCCATCGCCATGCTGGTCTCGACCCAGGACATCGCCACCGACGGCTATGCCACCCTGGCGCTGCCGCCCGGGCGGCGGGCGGCGGGCAATGCGGTGCAGAGCGGTGCCGCGGCCGCCGGGGTGGTGCTGGGCGGCAGCCTCGGCCTCCTGCTGTACCACCAGCTCGGCTGGTCGGGGATGGTGCTGGGCATGGCCGGGCTGTGCCTGCTGCCGCTGGCGGCGGTGCCGGCAATGCGGGAGGATCCGGGCGCGGACGCTGCGGCACCGCGGCCCCGGCCGAGGGTGATGGCCTTCCTGCAGCGGCCGGAGGCGCGGCGCATCCTGTGGATCGCACTCCTGTTCCGGGCCAGCGAGGGGCTGGTGAAGCCGATGGAGGCGCCGTATCTGGTCGACGCCCGGGTCGGCCTCGACGCCATCGCCGCCCTCGCCGGCGCCTCGGCCGCCGTCGCCGGCGTGGCCGGGACGGTGCTGCTGGCCTGGCTGCTGCAGCGCCGCGGCCCGGCGGTCGCGCTCGGGCTGATCGGCACGCTCAGGGTGCTGGCCTGCCTGGTCTTCACGCTGCACGCTGCCGGGCTGCTGCCCGGGCTGCCGCTGCTGTTCGGCGCCGCGGCGCTGCAGACGCTGATCCGCTACACCGAGCTGGTGGTGCTGTTCAGCCTGTTCATGGCCGTGGCCTCCCCCGCCCAGCCCGGCACCGACTTCACCATCCTGGCCTGCGCCCAGTACGCCGCCTATCTGCTGGGGTCGGTGCTGTCCGGCACCCTGGCGGATCGCTTCGGCTACGCCTGGCTGTTCGGCCTGGGGACGGCCTTGTCCGTGGTCGTATTGGCCGGATCGCTGGCCCTGCTCGCCGGACGGGGCCGGGCGGAGCGCGCGTGAGCCGATCCGACATCTAGACTCGACGGGATGTCGAGCGTTTTCGCGTTGCCTCTCCCGCTTGGCGGGAGAGGTCGGGCTCGCGGAGCGAGACCGGGTGAGGGCCGGCCCGGGCCTCGACAAAGAACCCTCACCCGGAGCCGCTTCGCGTCTCCGACCTCTCCCGTAAACGGGAGAGGCAACAACTCTGTCGGCTACGGCTTCTTGACCGCGCCCGGCTGCGGCAGGGACAGGGTGGCGTCGGCGCCGCCAAGCAGCCCGGTCTTGAAGTAGACCGCCAGCTTCTCCCGGGTATCGGCGATGTCCATGTTGCGCATGGTCAGCTGCCCGATCCGGTCGGCCGGGGTGAAGGCGCCGGCGCCGCTTTCCATCGTCAGCCGCTCGGGATCGTAGGTCAGGTTCGGGCTGGTGGTGTCGAGCAGCGAATAGTCGTTGCCGCGGCGCAGCTCGACCGTCACCTCGCCGGTTACCGCGCGCGCGATCCAGCGATGGGCGGATTCGCGTAGCATCAGGGCCTGCGGGTCGAACCAGCGGCCCTGGTACAGCAGGCGGCCGAGGCGGCGGCCGTTGCTGCGGTACTGCTCGATCGTGTCCTCGTTGTGGATGCCGGTCACCAGCCGCTCATAGGCGATGTGCAGCAGCGCCATGCCCGGCGCCTCGTAGATGCCGCGGCTCTTCGCCTCGATGATGCGGTTCTCGATCTGGTCGCACATGCCGAGGCCGTGCCGGCCGCCGATCACGTTGGCCTCGGTGAACAGGGCCAGCGCATCGTCGAAGCTCTGCCCGTTCAGGGCGACCGGCCGGCCTTCCTCGAACCGCACCGACACCGTCTCGGCCTTCACCGCCACGTCGTCGCGCCAGAACGCCACGCCCATGATCGGCTTGACGATATTGATCCCGGTGCTCAGGAACTCCAGGTCCTTCGCCTCATGCGTGGCGCCCAGGATGTTGCTGTCGGTCGAGTAGGCTTTTTCGACGGAGGCTTTATACTCGAACCCCGCCGCGGCCATGTACTCGCTCATCTCCTTGCGGCCGCCGAGCTCGTCGATGAAGTGCTGGTCGAGCCACGGCTTGTAGACCTGCAGGTTCGGGTTGACGAGCAGGCCGTAGCGGTAGAACCGCTCGATGTCGTTGCCCTTGTAGGTGCTGCCGTCGCCCCAGATGTCCACGCCGTCCTCGCGCATCGCCTCGACCAGCAGGGTGCCGGTCACTGCGCGCCCCAGCGGCGTGGTGTTGAAATAGGTCGCGCCGGCCGTGCTGATGTGGAAGGCGCCGCACTGGATGGCGGCGATGCCTTCGGCGACCAGCTGCGACCGGCAGTCGATCAGCCGCGCCGTCTCGGCGCCATAGGCGAGGGCCTTGCGCGGAATGTCGTCGTAATCGCTCTCGTCGGGCTGGCCGAGATTGGCGGTGTAGGCGCAGGGACGCGCGCCCTTGGAGCGCATCCAATGCACCGCAGCGCTGGTGTCCAGACCGCCCGAGAATGCAATGCCGACGCGCTTGCCGACGGGAAGTTCATGGAGAATGTTCGCTACCACCGCTCGCTCCGGAATTCTGCCTGGGGCCTGCCTGGCCGCCGGCAAGCTATCCCGGTTGCCGGAGAATGTTAAGGGCTGCCTAGTGTTTCATGCTTCGGTGTCCGGCCCTAAGGTGGACAAATGCGATTCACATTCCTGCACGCGGCCGATCTGCACCTCGGCAGCCCGCTGACCGGCCTCGGCCTCAAGGACCCGGAGGTGGCCCGGCGCTTCGCCTCGGCGAGCCGCGAAGCCTTCTCCGATCTCGTCACCCGGGCGATCGAGGCGGAGGTCGCCTTCGTCGTCGTCGCCGGCGATGTCTATGACGGCGAGTGGCGCGATACGTCGATCGGCCTGTTCTTCAACCGCGAGGTGGCGCGGCTCGACCGGGCCGGCATTCCGCTGTTCCTGCTGAAGGGCAACCACGATGCCGAGAGCGTCGTGACCAAGACCATCTCGCTGCCCGCTTGCGTTTCGGAGTTCCCGACCGGCCGGGCCGGGACGTTCCGGATCGAGAATTTGAAGGTTGCCCTGCATGGTCGCGGCTTCCCCGACCGCGCCGTTCCCGAGAACTACGCGCTGGGCTACCCCGACCCGCTGCCCGGCTGGGTCAATATCGGCGTGCTGCACACCTCCTGCGACGGCCGGCCGGGCCATGCGGCCTACGCCCCCTGCACCGTCCAGGACCTGGCCTCGCGCGGCTACCAGTACTGGGCGCTGGGCCACGTCCACGAGTATGAGGAGCTGTCGCGCGATCCCTGGATCGTCTACCCGGGCAATCTGCAGGGCCGCAGCGTCCGGGAATGCGGCCCGAAGGGCGCCGTCCTGGTCGACGTCGCCGACGGCCACGTCGCCGGGACCAGGCGCCTCGCCCTCGACCGCGCCCGCTGGGCCATCGCCGCCATCGACCTGACCGGCATCGAGGACGAAGCCGGCGCCTTGCGGCGGATCGAGGACGCCATCGCGCCGGAGGCCGCGTCGGCGGCGGGGCGGCTGCTGGCCCTGCGGGTCAGGCTGACCGGAAGCACGCCGCTGCACCGCCGGTTGACGGCCGACCCGGAGCGGATGGCCGATGAGGTCCAGGCCGCCGCCAACCGGATCCACGAGGACATCTGGCTCGAACGCCTGCGCATCGAGACGGTGGATCCCCACCCCGCGGCCGACGACGCCCTGGCTTCGCTGGACCTCTCCGCTCTCCTCGGGGGCCTGGAGCAGGATCCGCAGTTCCAGGCGCGGGTGGCCGAGCTGGTCGCCACCATCACGGGCAAGCTGCCGGGCGGGATCGTGAGCGACGGACCGCCGCTCGCCTCCGATCTGGGCGCGCTGATGGACGAGGCGCGGGCAATGCTGGTCGCCCGCGCGACGGCCGGCGCGGCGCGCTGACCGATGCGCCTGCTGCGACTGGACCTCGACCGCTACGGCCCCTTCACCGGCCGGACGCTGAGCTTCCCGCCGGGGGCGAGGCTGCACGTCGTCCACGGGCCGAACGAGGCGGGCAAGAGCTGCGCCCTGGCCGCGGTCACCGACCTGCTGTTCGGCATCGAGCGGCTGACCCGCTACGACTTCCTGCACGAGGGCAAGGACCTGCGGATCGGTGCCGAGATCGTCGGCCGGGATGGCGGCCGCCTCACCTTCCGCCGCCGCAAGGGCAACAAGAACACGCTGCTGGGGCCTGACGACAGCCCGATCGCCGACGACGCCCTGCTGCCCTATCTCGGCGGCCTGACGCGCGACGTGTTCAGCCGCGCCTTCGGGCTCAACGCCGAGACCCTGCGCCGCGGTGCCGAGGACATGCTGCGCAGCGACGGCGAGGCCGGCGCCAGCCTGTTCGCCGCGGCCTCCGGCCTGCGGGGCTTGAGCGACCTGCGGCGGAGCCTGGAGGACGAGGCGAGCACCATCTTCGCCCCCCGCGCGTCGAAGGATCGCCGCTTCTACCAGGCGCTGGATCGCTTCGAAGACGCGCGCAAGGCGATCCGCGAACGCGAGCTGAGGGCCGGCGACTGGAAGGCGCTCAACGAGTCGATCGACAGCCTCGCCGCCCGCCTCGGCGACATCAGGGTGCAGCGTAACGAGATCGCCACGGCGCGATCGCAGCTGGCGCGGCTGAAACGCGTCGGCCCGCTGATGCGGCTGCTCGACGAGCATCTCGTCCGGCTCGACGCCTTCGCCGACCTGCCGCAGCTTGCTCGAGGCACCGCCGAAGCGCTGCGCGACAGCCTCGACGCCGTCACCCGGGCCGAGGAGGGGCTGCGGCGGGCGGAGGCGGACCTCGGCACGGCGCAGCAGGATCTCGACGGCATCGTCGTGGACGAGGCCTTGACCGCTGCCGCCGACCAGGTCGTGCAGATCTTCGGCGAGAGCGGCGGCTATGCCGCAAGCCGGCGCGACCTGCCCCGCATCCAGGCGGAGCTCGATGAGCTGGAGCAGACCCTGGCCGCGCTGGCCGGCCGTCTCGGCCAGGACCCCGGCTCGATCCAGACAGCCCAGCCGAGCGACGCGGCGCAAGCGCAGCTGCAGCGCCTGATCGCCGACGGCCGGAGCTTTGCGGAGACGCGGCGCGGGCAACGGGCCGCGATCGAGCGCGAGACGGCCACCCTCGCCGAGCTTGAGCGTCACCAGGCCGAACAGGGCGGCCTCAGCGATCCGCGGCCGCTGCAGCAGCGGCTCGCCGCGATCGAGCCGGTCCTGCAGCAGATCGACCGCCGGGCCGAGCTCGACCGGGAGATCCGGACCGAGCGCCGGAGCCTGACGGAGGCGGYGGCGCGGCTGCTGCCGCCGCTGACGGATCTCGATGCCGTCGCCTCCGCGCCTCGCCCGGGTGCGGAGGCCATCGGACGGCACCGCAGCATCCAGGACGACCTGGCCGCGCAGGAGCGGCGCGAGCGGGATCAGATCGCCGCGTCGGCAACCACGATCACCGCCATCGAAGCGAAGCTCGAAGCCCTTGCAACGAACCGGCCTGTGCCATCGGTGGAACGCATCGCCGCCCTCCGCCATGAGCGTGATCAGCTGTGGGAGCGGCTGCGCGGCACCCTGTTCGCTGAGCCCGGCGCTCTCCAGGGCGGCGCGCTCGCGGGCATGGTCGCCCGCTTCGAGCGCCTGGCGGCCGAGGCCGACCAGCTGGCGGACGAGGCGCGGGCTGACGCGGCGCGGGTCGGCGAGCATGCCGTCGAGACCAGAAACCTGCTCCTGGTCCGGCAGCAGGCCGCGGCAGCGCAGGATCGCCTGGCCACTCTGGAGATGCGCCGGCGCGAAGCGGCGGACGAATGGCGGGGCCTGTGGACCGGCCTCGCGGTCACGCCCGGCACCCCGGCCGAGATGACCGTGTGGGTGGCGGCGGTGGAGACCTTGCTGCAGCGCCGCGACGCCGTCGAGGCACAGCAGGACAAGGTGGCCGTGATCGATCGGATGGTGGGCGACGTGGTCCCCACCCTGCAGGCGATTGCCGCGGCATCCGGCCTGCCTGCTCTCGACCCGCTGGAGCCGGGCCTGGTAGCGGCCCGCCTGCGCCAGCATCTCGAGGCGCTGGCGAATGGCTGGGACAAGGCGCGGGGCTTGGCGACGCGCATCGACGACGGCCGGCGCCGCATCGAAGCGCTGCGCGCTGCCGAGGTCGAAACGGCCGCCGACCTGGGGGCTTGGACCGCGCTCTGGGCCGAGTCGGCACCGGGCATCGGCCAGGCCTCGTCGACGTCGATCGACGGGGCGGAGGCGGCGCTGGCGGTCTGGCGCGAAGTGCCCGCAACCCTTCGCGAGCTCGACAATCGTGCCCGGCGCGTTGCCGGCCTGCGCCGCGATATCGCGGAGTTCGAACGGCGCGCCGACGACCTGATCGCCCGCCTGGCGCCCGATCTCGCCACCCTGCCGGCGGATGCCGCGGTCACCGTCCTGCACGAGCGCGTCACGGCGGCGAGAGCCGCGGCCAGCCGGCGCGCTGCCGCGATCGAGCATCTGGACCGGGCGGATCGCGCCTGCGCCGATGCCCGACGCATCCTGGCCGAAGCGGAGCGGAGCCGGGACGAGCTCGCCTCCGGCCTGCCGCCGGGTCTCGACCTCGGTGTCGTGCTTGCCCGATGGACGGAACGGGACAGCCAGGTCACCGCGATTGCCGAGCAGCGGAGGCAGTTGGTCCTGCAATCGGATGGGCTGGACGAAGCCTCGCTGCGGGTCGCCCTGGCCGAGTTCGATGCCGATACGGCCGAGGCGCGTCTGCAGGATCTCGCCCAGGCGGACGAGGCCCTGGACCATGCCGCCCAGGAAACCTTCGCCGAGCAGGACCGGGCGCTGCGCCGCCGTGTCGAGCTGGAGATGGGTGTGGGTGCCGAGATCGCGGCGCAGCAGCGGCGGAATGCGGAAGCCGAATTGGCCGAGGCGGCCCGCAACTGGGCGGTGCGCAAGATCGGGGCGATGATGATCGGCGCCGCCGTCGAGCGCCATCGGGCCAGCCAGGAGGATCCGCTCCTGGCCCGGGCCGGAGCGCTGTTCGCAATGCTGACCGGCGACAGCTATGACGGCGTGGTCCAGGAGTATGACGACAGCGACACGCCGCGCTTGGTCGGTCGCCGGCCAGACGGCCGGACCGTTCCGATCCAGGGCATGAGCGAAGGCACCCGGGACCAGCTGTATCTGGCGCTGCGCCTGGCCTACCTCGATGCCTACGCCAACCGGGCGGAGCCGGCACCGTTCGTCGTCGACGACATCTTCGCCAGCTTCGACGAGGCGCGAACGGCGCATGGCCTGAAGGCGTTGGCGACGATTTCCGACAGGGTGCAGATGGTGGTGTTCACGCATCACCAGCATGTGGTGGACGCGGCCGCGCGGGAGCTTGGGGACCAGCTGGCCGTCGTTTCGCTCGGCTGATCGCTTCCCTCTCGCCGGTCCTCGAACACCCCCGCGAACTCGTCCCACCGAGGGTTGACGGCGGCAGCGATCCACGCCACCATGAAATTCTGTTCAGTTAGTGTAAAAAATTACACACCGGGCAATGGGGCTGGAGACGGGATGGATGAGCAGGTCAGCCTGGCCACGCGTGCCGCGTGGCTGTCCTATGTGCGCCGCCTGACCCAGGGCGAGATCGCCGACCGCCTCGGCGTGTCGCGGGTCAAGGTGCACCGGCTGATCTCGCTGGCCGAGGAGTTGGGGCTGGTCAGCGTCCACATTGCCGGCCGCCCGGCCGAATGCCTGAAGCTGGAGGACGGGCTGATCGACCGGTACGGCCTCGGCTTCTGCCGCGTCGTCCCGGCGATCGACGAGGAGGACCAGCCCTTCGAGGCGCTCGGCGCCGAGGGCGCGGCATATCTCTCCCGTTATCTCGAGACCGATGGCGACAAGGTGATCGGCGTCAGCCACGGCCGCACCCTGGCCGCGCTGGTCAACCGGCTGCCGCGGGTGGCGGCGCCCGAGGCCAAGTTCGTGTCGCTGCTGGGCAGCCTGACCCGGAAATCCTCCGCCAACCCGTTCGACGTGGTGCAGCGCCTGGCCGACAAGACCGGCGGCGAGGGCTATTTCATGCCCGTGCCGATGGCCGCCGACAGCCTGGGCGACAAGGCGGTGATGCTGTCGCAGAAGAGCGTCCAGGCGGTGCTGGCCCTGGCCCATCGGGCGACGTTGTGCCTGGTCGGCATCGGCGAGCTGGGGCCGCAGGCGCATATGCTGCAGACCGGCGTGCTGACCCGCGAGGAATATGACGACCTGCGGGCCAAGGGCGCGGTCGGCGACCTGGTCGGCCAGTTCCTCGACGCCGAGGGCCGGCGCGTCGCCTCCGAGGTCAACGATCGGGCACTGAGCGTCGGGCTGGACGACCTGAAGGGCCGCCGCGTCGTCGCCATCGCCGGCGGCGCGATCAAGGCCGACGCCATCAACGCGGCGCTGGCGAGCGGCATGGTGACCGACCTGATCATCGACGAATCCGCGGCGGTGGCCATGGCCGCGCGCCGGGGTGCCCGGCCGCCGTCGCGGCGGCAGGGCCTGCGCGAGACCAGCTGATAAACAATGTCTGGGAGGACACACCGATGAAGCGCACCACCGACATCTTCGACCGCCATCTCGCCGGAGGGCTGTCGCGCCGGGAGTTGATGACCGGCGCCGCCAAGCTGGGCCTCGGCGGTGCCGCGGCCGGGTTCATGCTGAACCAGGCTGGCACCCGGGCGTTGGCCGCGACCGGCCCCGACTTCAAGAAATTCTCCGGCAAGAAGATCAGCCTGCTCCTGAACAAGCATCCTTACACGGATGCGATGATCGCCAACCTCGACAACTTCAAGGCCATGACCGGCCTGGACGTCAGCTACGACGTGTTCCCGGAGGACGTCTATTTCGACAAGGTCACCGCCACCCTGTCGAGCAAGTCGCCGCAATACGACGTGTTCATGACCGGCGCCTACCAGACCTGGCAGTACGGCCCGGCCGGCTGGCTGGCCGACATGAACCAGTACATCAAGAACCCGGAGCTGACGGCCGCGGCCTACAATTGGGACGACGTGCTGCCGGGCCTGCGCGCCTCCACCGCCTGGTCGGGCGTGCCGGGCCAGCCCCTGGGCGGCGACGGCGCCAAGCAATGGGCCGTGCCCTGGGGCTTCGAGCTGAACAGCGTCGCCTACAACAAGCGGATCTTCGATGCCGCCGGCATGAAGCCGCCGAAGGACCTGCCCGAGATGGTCGACCAGGCGGGCAAGCTGAGCGCGCTGAACCAGGGCTTCTACGGCGTCGGCGTGCGCGGCAGCCGCAGCTGGGCGACGATCCATCCGGGCTACCTGTCGGGCCTGACCAACTATGGCGGCAAGGATTTCGACACCACCGGCGGCAAGCTGAAGGCGGCGATGAACAGCGCCGAGTCCAAGGAGTTCACCAAGCTCTGGATCGAGATGATCCAGAAGGGCGGGCCGAAGAACTGGACCACCTACACCTGGTACGAGGTCGGCAACGACCTGGGCGCCGGCGCCTCGGCGATGATCTTCGACGCCGACATCCTGGGCTATTTCCAGAACAAGGGCACCAAGGAGGCTGGCAATATCGCCTACCATCCGTTCAGCGCCAAGCCGGGCGCCGCGGCGCCGACGCCCAATGTCTGGATCTGGTCGCTGGCGATGAGCGCCTTCTCGCAGCAGCCCGATGCCGGCTGGTACTTCGTGCAATGGGCCAGCGGCACCGAGCACACCACCTTCGGAGCCACCAAGGCCGACCTGGTCAATCCGGTGCGCCAGTCGGTCTGGGACAATGCTGACTTCCACAAGCGGCTGGAAAGCTATCCGGGCTATCTCGACCAGTACAAGGCCTCGGCTGCCGGGTCGAAGATCTACTTCACGCCGCAGCCGCTGTTCTTCAACCTGACCACGGAATGGGCGGCCAGCCTGCAGAAGATGTACGCCAAGGAGATCCCGGTCGATGAGGGACTGGACCAGCTGGCTGAGTTCATCGACACGCAGCTGAAGGATGCCGGCCTGGCCGACTGACGCCGTCCCGCGCGGACCGGCCTTCGCCCCGCTGGTCCGCACGGCAGCCCCGCCCCCGCCGTCTCTCTCCCCCGGCGGGGGCGGGGCTCAGTGACCGACTTCGAAACAGGACCCTGACCGTGGCAACCATCACCGCCGACACAGCGCCCCGAACGCGCCGCCGCGCCGGCCCCGGCCTGCTGCCTTACCTGCTGAGCCTGCCGGCGCTGCTGGTGACGATCGGGATCCTGATCCCCTTCGCCACCGCCGTGTACTACTCGCTGCAGCGCTACAACCTGGCCTTCCCGGCCGGGCGAAGGATGATCTGGCTCGACAATTTCGTGGCCCTGTTCTCGGACGGGCGGTTCTGGGGCACGATCCAGGCGTCGCTGACCTACACATTGCTGACCGTCGGGGTGCAGCTGCTGCTCGGCCTCGGCATCGCCCTGCTGCTGGTGCGGCGCTCGCTGATCAACAATGTAATGAGCGTGCTGCTGATCCTGCCGCTGATGGTGGCGCCGGCGATCGCCAGCCTGATGTGGAAGCTGATGACCAACCCGAATTTCGGGATCCTCAGCTATTTCGTGACCAGCCTCGGCTTCACCGATTTCCGCTGGGCGTCGGACCCGGCCTCGGCGATGTTCACCGTGGTGCTGGTCGACACCTGGGTCTACACGCCCTTCATCGCCATCCTGCTGCTGGCCGGCCTGCGCGCCCTGCCCCGCCAGCCCTTCGAGGCGGCGGAGCTGGACGGCGTGCCGAAGAGCTTCGTGTTCTTCCGCATCACCCTGCCGATGCTGCTGCCCTATATCCTGACCGCCAGCCTGTTCCGGATGCTGGACAGCATCCAGCAATTCGACATCGTCTACGCCATGACCCAGGGCGGCCCGGGCGACCGGTTGATGCTGTTCCAGATCCGCGCCTATCTCGAGGCCTTCACCTTCACCAATATCGGCCGGTCGGCCGCGATCCTGATCGTGCTGTGGGCGATCACCTTCGCGCTCAGCAACGTCTTCATCAAGCAGTGGCTCCGCCTGCGCGCCCGCGCGCATGGCCGGGCCTGACGGGCCGCCAGATGCACACCTCGCTCATCGCCATCTGCCGCCGATTTTTCATCCTCCCCCTCCCCTTGCGGGAGGGGGTAGGGGGAGGGGTTTGGCGCCGCCGGAACCGATCTCGAAGGATCGTCGAGATCCGGCAACAATCCAGGATGATCCTCCGCCGGCTCTCTTCATCGACACCCCCTCCCCCCACCCCCTCCCGCGGGGGGAGGGGGAGAGTGGAAAGGGCTGGAATTGCCCTTGATCATCGACGTCTGGATCCCGCGAGTCTGACAGGAGGCAAGCCATGAACCATGCGAGTGGCATTGGCGGCCGGATCCTCCGCGGCGTGCTGCTGGCCCTGGTGGCGCTGTTCTTCCTGTTCCCGTTGGTCTGGGTGGCGCTGATGTCGTTCATGACCAACGCCGACATCCTGCGCAACCCGCCCAGCATCATCTTCAGCCCGACGCTGGAGAACTATGCCGCGCTGATCGCCGGCGAGCTGTCGACCAATGTCGGCGCGCTGAAGATCGACTATATGCAGAACCTGCTGAACAGCCTGATCCTCAGCACCGGCTCGGTGCTGCTGTCGCTGCTGCTCGGCGTGCCGGCGGCCTATGCCTTCGCCCGATTCAAGTTCCGGCTGGGCGAGAACATGGCCTTCACCATGCTGTCCTTCCGCTTCGCCCCACCGCTGCTGGTGCTGCTGCCGCTGCAGCTGTATTTCCAGGATCTCGGCCTCAGCGACACCTATATCGGGCTGATCTGGGTGTACCAGCTGATCACCCTGCCGCTGATCCTGTGGATCGTGCGCGGCTATTTCGAGGACATCAGCGAGGATATCGAGAACGCCTACCGCCTGGACGGCCATTCCTGGCTGCGCACTTTCCTGAAGATCGCGGTGCCGCTGGCCCGGCCCGGCATCGCCGCCGCCGCCCTGCTGGCCTTCATCTTCGCCTGGAACAACTTCATCTTCGCGCTGATCCTGGGGTCCAGCTCGATCCAGCCGGTCACGGTCGGCGCGCTGGCCTTCATCACCGCGTCCGGCATCAATTACGGGCAGATCGCGGCGGCGCTGGTGCTGTCGATCCTGCCGACCCTGGCCCTCGCCCTCTATGCCCAGCGCTATCTGGTCGAGGGCTTGAGCCTCGGCGCCGTGAAGGGGTGACGACCATGGCCTTCCTCGACATCGCCGGACTCGGCAAGAGCTTCGGCAAGTCGCAGATCCTCGACGGCCTCGACCTCTCGGTCGAGAAGGGCGAGTTCGTGGTGGTGTTCGGCCCGTCCGGCGCCGGCAAGACCGTGCTGCTGCGCCTGATCGCGGGCATCCTGCAGCCGGAGGCGGGCGACATCCGCATCGGCGGAACCTCGATCCTCGGCCAGGGGCCGGAGGCGCGGGACGTCGGCATGGCGTTCCAGAACTTCGCCCTCTATCCGCACCTGCCGGCCTTCGAGAACATCGCCAGCCCGCTCAGGGCGCGGCGGACCGGCGAGGCGGAGATCCGCAAGCGGGTGCGGGAGGTGGCGGAGCTACTGCGCATCGGCCATGTGCTGGACCATCTGCCGAAGCAGCTGTCGAACGGGCAGAAGCAGCGCACCGCTTTGGCCCGCAGCCTGGTGTGCTCGCCCTCCGTCCTGCTGCTCGACGACCCGCTGCGCAATGTCGATGCCAAGATCCGCTACGAGATGCGGCAGGAGCTGCCGCGCCTGCTGCGCGCGGTCGGCGCCACCGTCCTCTACGTCACCCAGGACTACAAGGAGGCGATGGCGCTGGGCGACCGGGTCGGCGTGCTGCTGGACGGCCGCTTCCGCCAGGTCGACACCCCGGCCGGCATCTATGGCAGGCCGCAGGACACGCGGATCGCCCGGCTGTTCGGCGACCCGCCGATCAACCTGATCGAGACCGCGGCCCAGGACGGCCGCATCAGCATCGCCGGCACCGCCTTTCCGGCGCCGGCCGCGGTGCCCGCCGGCAAGCCCTGCCTGGTCGGGCTGCGGCCGGAGGATGTCGAGGTCCGGTTCGAGCCGGCCGAGGATGCGGTGCCGGTCGACCTGGAGGCGGTGACGCCCTTGAACGTCCGCACCGTGATGCTGCTGCGCGCCGCCGACGGCACCGAGATCCTGGCCAGCCGGCCGGAGGACCAGGGCGACGACCTGGGCCGCGGCCGGCGCCGTGCCTGGGCCCGGCCGGACCTGGCCCGCGCGCTGTGTTTCGACCGCGAGACCGGCGCCCGCCTGCCGGCCGCGACGGCCTGAGGAGTACCGATGGCAACCCTGACGCTCGACGCCGTCTCCAAGATCTACGGGCCGCGGCTGTCCCATCCGATCCGCGCGGTCGATGCCGTGTCGCTGGCGCTGCGCGACGGCGAGCTGGTCGGCCTGCTCGGCTCCTCCGGCTGCGGCAAGACCTCGACCCTGCGCATGATCGCCGGGTTCGAGAGCGTGTCGGAGGGCACCATCCGGATCGGCGACCGAGTGATCAACGATCTGCGCCCGGCCGAGCGCAACGTCGCCATGGCGTTCGAGGGCTATGCCCTCTACCCGCCGCTGACGGTGCGCGACAATATCGGCTTCAGCCTGCTGCGCGACCGCATCCCGAAGGCGGAGGTGCAGCAGCGCGTGGCCCATGTAGCGGCGCTGCTGGAGATCGGCGACATCCTGGACCGCTATCCGCAGGCGATCTCCGGTGGCCAGCAGCAGCGGGTCAGCCTGGCCCGGGCCCTGGTGCGGCGGGCGCAACTGTCTTTGCTCGACGAGCCGATGTCGCAGCTGGAGCCGCAGCTGCGCGCCGTGCTACGGGCGCGCATCAAGGACTATCTGATCGAGCACAGGATGACGACGGTCTTCGTGACCCATGACCAGACCGAGGCGCTGGCCCTGGCCGACCGCATCGCGGTGATGGAGGGCGGCCAGCTGCAGCAATTCGCCTCGCCCATCGAGCTGAAGAAGCGCCCGGCCAACCTGTTCGTCGCCGGCTTCATCGGCGAGCCGCCGATGAACCTGTTCCCGGCCCGGGTGGTGCGGGAGAATGGCGGCCTGGCGGTCGAGGTGCAGCGCGAGGCCGGCGAGGCCGCCTTCCGCCTGCCGCATGCCGGGCGCGGCCTGGCCGAAGCTGGCCGCGTCCATCTCGGCATCCGCGGCCATGAGATCCGGGTCGGCGCCGCCCGGCCCGGCGAGACGGCGCTGCAGGGCACGGTGGTTGCCAATCAGTGGCTGGGCGACCAGAGCCATATCGCGCTCGACGTCAACGGCGTGCGGCTGACCATCGTCACCGACCGCGCGCTCGAGGCTGCGGCCGACACCCGGCTGGCGCTGGCCCTGCCGGAAACGGCGCTGCACCTGTTCGACAGCGACAGCGGCCTGGCGATCGCCCATGGCGGCCGGCCGGCGGTGGCGGCCGCGGCATGACCAGGGATGTCCTGATCGGCCTCGATTCCGGCACATCGGTGGTCAAGGCCGTGGCCTTTGACCTGGACGGTGCGCCGGTCGAGCATGCGGCGCGGCCGAACACGACCATCCCGGTCGACGGCAGCGGCATGGAGCAGGAATTCGGCCGCAGCTGGGACGACGCCGCGCTGGTGCTGCGTGAGCTGGCGGCCAAGCTGGAGGCGCGCGGCCTGCGCGTCGCCGGCATCGCCGTCACCGGCCAGGGCGACGGCACCTGGCTGATCGACCGCGACGGTGAACCGGTCGGCCGCGCCATGCTGTGGCATGACGGCCGGTCGGGCCCGATCGTCGCCGAGCTGCACAGGAGCGGCACGGCCAAGGCAGTGCAGCGCTTCACCGGCACGATGCTGAACATGTCGAACCAGTCCGGCCAGCTGCTGTGGCTGAAGCGGCACCGGCCGGAGGCGCTGGCCCGGGCCGCCACCGCCTTCCACTGCAAGGATTGGCTGTATTTCCGGATGACCGGCGAGCGAGCGACCGATGTCTCCGAGGGCACCTTCACCTTCGGCGACTATCGCACGCGGGAGTACGCGCCGGAGGTGCTGGAGCTGTTCGGCCTGCAGGACGAGGCCCGGTTGCTGCCGCCGATGGTCGATGGCGTGCGCCGGAATTCGGCGTTGACGCCCCAGGCCGCGATCGCGACCGGCCTGCCCGCCGGCACGCCGGTGGTGCTGGCCCCGGTCGACCTGCTGTGCGGCGCACTCGGCTCCGGCCTCTACGACCCGGAGGGCCGCGCTGGCTTCACCGTGCTGGGCTCGACCGGAGCGCATATGAGGCTGGTGTTCGGGGCCGACCGGGTGACCTTGGGCGAGGAGGTCGGCTACACCATGCCCTTCGTCGCCCCCGGCAGCTATGTCTCCATGGTCTCGAACATGGCGGCGACGCTGAACATCGACTGGCTGTGCGGCGTGGTCGAGGAGGTGGCGGAGGCCGCCGGGGCGACGCTGCCGAAACGGTCCGACCTGATCCGCCTGCTCGACGCCAAGGCCGCGGCCGCCAAGCCGGGACGGCTGCTGTACCACCCCTTCATCGCCGAGGCGGGGGAGCGCGGGCCCTTCGTCGACAGCGCCGCCCGCGCCTCGGTCATCGGCCTGTCCGGCACCGCCGGCGCCGGCGACCTGATGCGCGCGATCTATGAGAGCCTCGGCTTCGCCAGCCGCGACTGCTACGAGGCGGTCGGCGGCACGCCGGCGGAGATCCGCCTGGCCGGCGGCGCCGCCCGCAGCAGCACCATGCGCGGCATCCTGGCCGCCGCCACCAACGCGCCGGTGCGGCTTGTGAAGCGCGAGGAGGTCGGCGCCGCCGGGGCGGCCATGGTGGCGGCGCTGAGCTTGGGCATCCTGCCTGACATCGACGCCGCCTGCGCCCGCTGGGTGACGCCACTGCTGGCCGAGCCCGAGGCGCCCGACCCGGCGCTGGTCGCGCAATACGACCGCCTGTTCCCGCAGTACCGCGCCAGCTACCGGGCGCTGCGCCCCATCTGGCATGCCCTGGAAGACCTGAGGACCGAAGGATGACCGGACGTCGAGTTGCCGTGATCGGCGACCGTTTCATGCTGCCCAGCCTGTTCGTGGAGGCGCTGGAGAAAATTCCGGCCGCCCTCGACATCCGCACGCTGGAGCAGCCCTGGCCGGACGAGCCGATGGTGCATGGCTATGCCGGCACCGGGCTGGACGGGCTGAAAGAGTTCATGGGCGACCCGGCCGAGATCGTCGGGTTCATCGGCGATGCCGAGATCCTGGTCACCCATCTGGCGCCGATCTCGGCCGGGATGCTGGAGCAACTGCCGGACCTCAAGCTGATCGGGGTCAGCCGCGGCGGGCCGGTCAATATCGACATGAAGGCGGCCAAGGCGCGCGGCGTGAAGGTGGTCAACGCCCCCGGCCGCAACGCCAGCGCGGTGGCCGAGTTCACCATCGGCGCCATCCTGGCCGAGACCCGGCTGATCACCCGCGGCCACACCGCGCTGTCGCAAGGCAACTGGCGCGGCGACCTGTACCGCGCCGACCTGACCGGCCGCGAGCTGTCGGAGATGACGGTCGGCGTGATCGGCTACGGCCATGTCGGCACCAAAGTGGTGCGCCTGCTGAAGGCCTTCGGCTGCCGCATCCTGGTGACCGACCCCTATGTCCAGCTCGACCCCGCCGACAGCGCCGACGGGGTGCAGCAGGTGGCGTTGGAGACGCTGCTGGCCGAAAGCGACGTGGTGACGCTGCATCCGCGCGTAACCGCCGAGACCACCGGCATGATCGGCGCCGAAGCGTTCGCCGCGATGAAGGACGGGGCGATCTTCGTCAACACTGCGCGCGGCCCGCTGGTCGACTACGACGCGCTGTACGACGCGCTGGTCAGCGGCAAGCTGCGCGGCGCGATGCTGGAGACCTTCGCGGTCGAGCCACCGCCGGAGGACTGGCCGCTCCTGAAGCTGCCCAATGTCACCCTGACCCCGCACATCGCCGGCGCCTCGGTGAAGACCGTCACCTATGCCGCGGGCCAGATTGCCGAGGATGTCCGGCGCTATCTGGCCGGCGAACCCCTGCTCCGCCTCTGCTGACCCTTAGGAACCCGACCATGACCGCTGAACTCGAGCTGCGCACCAGAATCGTCGACGCCTGCCGGCAGATGAATGCCAACGGGCTGAACCAGGGCACCTCCGGCAACATCAGCGCGCGCTGGGGCGACGGCATCCTGGTGACCCCGACCGGCGTGCCCTATGACGAGATGACGCCGGACGACATCGTCGCCATGAAGATGGACGGCAGCTGGGAGCATGGCGACCACCGCCCCTCCTCGGAATGGCGCTTCCACCTCGACATCCACCGCAGCAAGCCGGAGGTGAACGCCATCGTCCATTGCCACCCGATGTATTCGACCATCCTGGCGATCCGGCACCAGGAGATCCCGGCGCTGCACTACATGATCGCCTGCGGCGGCGGCAATTCGATCCCCTGCGCGCCCTATGCCACCTACGGCACGCCGGAGCTGTCGGAGCATGCGATCGCGGCGCTGCAGGGCCGCACCGCCTGCCTGCTGGCGAACCACGGTCTGATCGCCACCGGCTCGGCGCTGGCCAAGGCGATGTGGCTGGCGGTCGAGGTCGAGACCCTGGCCAAGCAGTATGTCTACACGCTGATGCTGGGCGGCCCGAAATGCTTGGCCGACGACGAGATCGACCGGGTGATCGAGAAGTTCAAGGATTACGGCCCGCGACCGAAGCAGGCGGCCTGAGCGACAATGGCGGGAGCGGAGCAGAGGACGGAGAACGGAGCCGTCGTCGACCTGCTGGTGGTCGGCGGCGGCGTCAACGGCGCCGGCATCGCCCGCGACGCGGTGGGTCGCGGCCTGTCGGTGCTGCTGTGCGAGAAGGGCGACCTGGCCGAAGGCACGTCGAGCCGCAGCGGCAAGCTGGTGCATGGCGGCCTGCGCTATCTCGAATACTACGAGTTCCGGCTGGTGCGCGAGGCGCTGATCGAGCGCGAGGTGCTGCTGGCCGCGGCGCCGCACATCATCTGGCCGATGCGCTTCGTGCTGCCGCACGACAGCTTCCTGCGCCCGGCCTGGCTGCTGCGGATGGGCCTGTTCCTCTACGACCATCTCGGCGGCCGCAAGCGGCTGCCGGCCAGCCGCGGCGTGGACCTGCACCGCGCCCCGGAGGGCAAGCCGCTGCAGGACCGCTTCCGCCGCGGCTTCGAATATTCCGACTGCTGGGTCGACGACGCCCGGCTGGTGGTGCTGAACGCGATCGGCGCGGCCGAGCGCGGCGCGGAGATCCTGACCCGCACCGAATGCGTGTCGTTGCGGCGCCGCGACGGGCTGTGGCACGCGGTGCTGCGCCCGGCCGGCGGCGGAGCGGCGCGTCAGGTCGTCGTCCGCGCCGTGGCCAACGCCGCCGGCCCCTGGGTCGACAAGGTGCTGACCGGCGCCGCCGGCCTCAAATCCGGCAAGAAGATCCGGCTGGTGCGCGGCAGCCACATCGTGGTGCGGAAGTTCTATGACGGGCCGCAGGCCTATCTGGTGCAGAACACCGACAAGCGGGTGATCTTCATCAACCCCTATGAGAACGGCTACCTGCTGATCGGCACCACCGACATCCCGCAGACCGGCGACCCCGACCGGGTGGCGGTCGACCCGGCGGAGGTCGAGTATCTCTGCGGCGTGCTGAACCGGGCGTTCCAGCGCCAGATCGGGCCGCAGGATGTGGTGCACTCCTTCGCCGGGGTGCGGCCGCTGTTCGACGACGATGCCGCCAACCCCTCGGCCGTGACCCGCGACTATGTCTTCGACGTCGACGACGTGGGCGGCCGGGCGCCGATCCTGTCGGTGTTCGGCGGCAAGATCACCACCTTCCGCAAGCTGGCCGAGCACGCGCTGGACCGGCTGCGCCCGTTCTTCCCGGCGATGGGCCCGGCCTGGACGGCGTCGACGCCGCTGCCCGGCGGCGACATGCCCGGTGCCGATTTCGAGCGCTGGCTGGCGGAGTTCCGACGCCGAAACCCCTGGCTGCCGGAGGACCTGGCGCTGCATTACGGCCGGCTCTACGGCACCCGGGCCGATGCGCTGCTGGGCGGCGCGCGGTCGCTCGCCGATCTCGGCCGGCATTTCGGCGCCTTGCTGTATGAGCGCGAGGTGGCCTGGCTCCGCGCCCAGGAATGGGCCGAGGGCTCCGAGGACATCCTGTGGCGCCGCACCAAGCACGGACTGCACCTCTCGCCCGGCGAGACCGCCGCCTTCACCGAATGGCTGGAGGCCGCGTCGGCCCCGACCGTTCAGGCGATGGGACGATGATGAGTCAGTTGCAGCAAGAGCCACCGCCTTGCCTCTCCCGCGTGGCGGGAGAGGTCGGAAATCCCTTGGGATTTCCGGGTGAGGGTTGGCCCGGGCCTCGACAAAGAGCCCTCACCCGGGGCCGCTTCGCGTCTCCGACATCTCCCGCAAGCGGGAGAGGCAACGCAAAACTCTATATGCCGGTTCGGGAGCCCCACCCATGACCCTCGACCCAGCCACCGATCCCGACCTCCGCGCCCTGCGCACCCTTTCCGCCAGGCTCGGCCGCGACCCCGAGCGGGTGCAGGCGGCGGGCGGCAACACCTCGCTGAAGCGCGGCGGCACGATGTGGATCAAGGCCTCCGGCACCTGGCTGGCCCGAGCCGAGGACGAGGAGATCCTGGTGCCGGTGCGGCTGGACCCGCTGCTGCAGGCGATGCGCGACGGCGACCCCGCCGCCGAGACCGCCCGCGACTTCGTGGTGGCCGAGCACAATCCGCGCGGACTGCGGCCGTCGATCGAGACCACGGTGCATGCCGTCTTCCCCTTCACCGTGGTGCTGCACGTCCATTGCGTCTCGACCATCGCACTCGCCATCCGCACCGATGCCGAGGCGCGGCTGGCTGAGCGGCTGGACGGGCTGCCCGGCGTCGACTGGGCCTTCGTGCCCTACTGCAAGCCGGGCCTGACCCTGTCGCAGGCCATCGCCGCCCGGCTCAAGCCCGGCACCAATGTCGTGGTGCTGGGCAATCACGGGCTGGTGGTGGCAGCCGACGGCGTCGCCGCGGCGGGCGCGCTGCTGGACCGGGTCTGCGCCGCCCTCGCTGTGCCTCGCCGCTCCTCCCCCGCCGCGCAACCGGATGCCCTGGCCGGGTTCGTCCGCGGCACGCCCTACCGGCTGCCGCAGGATCCGGTGGCGCATGACGCCGCGACCGAGCCGGACAGCCTGGCCCTGGCCACGGCCGGCGCCTTCTACCCGGACCATGTGATCTTCCTCGGTGCCGCCCTGGCCACGGCCCGGACGCCGGCCGAGCTGACGGCGCTGGGCGAAGGGCCGCGCGCCCCGGCGATCGTCGGCGTGCCGGGCCATGGCGTGGTGCTGCATCAGGGCGTGCTGCGCGGGGCGGACGAGATGGCGCGCTGCCTGGCCGATGTCTCCGGGCGGGTGCCGGCCGGCACTTCGGTACGGGCCTTCACCCAGCCCCAGATCGATGAGCTGACGCAATGGGACGCCGAGCAGTACCGGCAGTCGCTGAGCCGACGGGAGGGGTGAGCATGACGGCGCGCGCGATCGGCATCGATGTCGGCACCTCCGGCGTGCGGGCGGTGGCGGTGGATTCCGACGGCCGCCCGGTCGGCCGCGGTGCGATGGCGACTGACGGCCCGGGGCTGGACCCGCGCGATCCGGAGATGTGGTGGCTGGCCACTGTGGCGGCGCTGCGCCGGCTGGCGGCGGAGGCCGACTTGTCCCAGGTCGGCGCCGTCTCGGTCGACGGCACCTCCGGCACCGTGCTGGTGACCGATGCGGCCGGGCGCCCGGTCGGGACGGCGCTGATGTACAACGACCCCTGCCCGGACGAGGCGGTGGTCGCCCGGATCGACGCCGTGGCCCCGCCCGGCAGCGCCGCCCGCGGCCGCAGCTCGGCCCTCGCCCGCGCCCTGGTGCTGCTGCGCCGGCCGGGCGCGGTGCGGATGCTGCACCAGGCCGACTGGATCGTCGGCCGTCTGTCCGGCCGCTTCGACGTCACCGACGAGAACAACGCGCTGAAGACCGGCTACGACCCGGTGGCGCGGCGCTGGCCGGAGTGGATCTTTGATCTCGGCGTCGATCCCGCTGCCCTGCCCCGCGCGGTGGCGCCGGGCACGCCGACGGGCAAGGTGGATGCGGAGGCCGTCACCCTCGGCCTGCCGGCCGACGCGCTGGTCATCGCCGGCACCACCGACGGCTGCGCCTCCTTCCTCGCCACCGGGGCGGATGCGGTGGGCGACGCGGTCACGGCGCTGGGGTCGACCCTGGTGATCAAGTTATTGTCCGACCGACCGGTCGATTCTCCGCAGCACGGCGTCTACAGCCATCGCATGGGCGACCGCTGGCTGGTCGGCGGCGCCTCCAACAGCGGCGGGGCGGTGATCGCCCAGCTATTCGGCCGCGACCGGCTGCCGGCGCTGACCGCCGCGCTGCAGCCGGACCGGCCGACCGGCCTGTCCTATTACCCGCTACTGCGGCCGGGCGAACGCTTCCCGGTGGCCGATCCCACGCTGGCGCCGGTGCTGGAGCCGCGGCCGGGGGACGAGGGCCTGTTCTTCCAGGGCGTGCTGGAGGGCATCGCCGGGATCGAAAGTCGGGCCTATCGCCTGCTGGCCGATCTCGGCGCGCCGGCCGTGACCTCGCTGCGCAGCGTCGGCGGCGGCGCCGCCAATGCCGGCTGGACCGAGATCCGGCGCCGGCAGCTCGGGGTGCCCTTCCTGCCGGCCTTGTCCGAGGACGCGGCAGAGGGTACAGCCCGGCTGGCCCTGGCGGGACTCGGAGGACGGTAGATGCCGGAGATCGAACGGGTGGACGGGATCGGCGGCCTGGTCGACCGCTTCGGCACCTTCTTCATCGACCAATATGGCGTGCTGCATGACGGCCGCCACCCCTACCCCGGCGCGATCGAGGCGCTGCGCCGGCTGAAGGATGCCGGCCGGCACATCGTGCTGCTGTCCAATTCCGGCCGGTCCGCCGCCTACAATGCGCGGCGGATGGAGACGCTGGGCTTCGCCCGCGACAGCTACGACCATTTCGTCACCTCCGGCGACGTCGCCCTGGCGCTGCTGCAGAGCGGTGCCCTGCCGGTGGCGCCCGGCAGCGGCGCCCGTTGCCTGGTCATCTCCAGCGGTGAGGACCGCGGCTTCGCCGAGACGCTGGGCTTCGTCGAGGTCGAGACCGGCGACGCCGCCGACCTGGTGCTGATCGCCGGCAGCCGGGGGCACCTCGTTCCCCTGGAGCACTACAGCGCGCTCCTCGCTCCGGCCGCGGCGCGCGGCGTGCCGGCGCTGTGCACCAACCCGGACAAGATCATGCTGACCCCGCTGGGGCCTGCCTTCGGCGCCGGCCGCATCGCCGAGATGTATGAAGGGCTCGGCGGCAGCGTCACCTGGGTCGGCAAGCCGCATCCGCTGATGTACCGCCACGCCGCCGCGACCACCGGGGTGGAGCGGCCCGGCGACGTGGTCTGTGTCGGCGACAGCGTCGAGCACGATGTCGCCGGCGCCCGTGGCTTCGGCGCGGCCGCGGCGCTGGTGCGCACCGGCATCCATGCCGGCATGGAAGATGATGAGATGGCGCGGGAATTCGCCACTGTCGGCTGCACCCCGGACTTCCTGCTGCCTTCGTTCCGCTGGTAGGCCGGCCGCGCAGGGCTGCCGGAACAATTCCCATCTTGTTTCGTGTCTGGAATGACTCTATTCCCAGAGTCGGACCGAGACAGTACTCTCACCTATCATGTCGGATGAACGCACCCTCAGCGACCTGATCGGGCGGGCCTATGATGCCGCGGTCGGGGACGAGGATTGGACCAGCCTGGTTGCGGCGATGGCGCAGGCCGTCGGCGGCACCTCCGCCGTGCTCCGCTGGCTCGCTCGGCCGGCGGAGACGGCGGTCACGGTCAATCTGGACCTTGCCGCCCACCAAGCCTACGACGCCTACTATCACACCATCGACCCGGTCTGGCCGAAGCTGTTCGAGCTGCCGCCGGGCACCGCCGTCGACGATTGCGCCCTGGTGCCGGAGCCGGCGCTGGAGCGGACCGAAATCTACAACGACCTGTACCGCCAGAACCACCTCTGGTTCTGCCTGTCCTGGTACACGGTTGATGTCACGGCGCAGCCAGTCTGCCTGGCGATCTACCGGCCCCGCCGGCAGCCGACCTACACGGCCGAGGAGTTGCGGATGCTGCGGGCCGTCGTCCCGCATCTCGACCGGGCCGTACAGATCGAGGGGCGCATCGCGGCCGCCGCGGACCGGCGCAAGGCCGTCCCGCTGCCGCAGGCCGGCCCCGATCTCAGCGGACGCGAGCGCGACTGCCTGGCACGGATCGCCCAGGGCGCGTCGAGCAAGAGCATCGCCCGCCAGCTGGCGCTGTCGGTCCACACCGTCAACGAATACATCGCCTCGGCGATGCGCAAGCTGCAGGCCTCCAACCGCTCCGAGGCTGTGGCCACCGCCATCGCCCTCGGCCTGCTGGTTCCCTGAGCGACGCCCGCATCCATGGGGTGACATCCGCCGCCGGACGTCGCACCCTGCCCCCTTCCGCACGAAGCACGACCCGCCATCGGGGCGGGAGGAGACGGACCATGGATCTGGGACTGACCGGCCGCAAGGCCCTGGTGTGCGCCGCCAGCAAGGGCCTCGGCAAGGGCTGCGCCCTGGCGCTGGCGCGCGAGGGCGTCGATCTCGTCATCACCGCCCGCGGCGCCGAGGTGCTGGAGGCGACGGCCGAGGAGATCCGCCGCGCCACCGGCGCCACGGTGACGACGCTCGCCGGCGACATCACCACCGAAGCGGGCCGCGAGGCCGCGCTGGCCGCCTGCCCCGAGCCGGACATCCTGGTCAACAATGCCGGCGGCCCGCCGCCCGGCGACTTCCGCGACTGGGACCGCGACGCCTGGATCAAGGCAGTCGACGCCAACATGCTGACCCCGATCTTCCTGACCAGGGCGGTGGTCGACGGCATGGCGGCGCGCGGTTTCGGCCGCATCGTCAACATCACCTCGAGCGCGGTGAAGGCGCCCATCGCGGAGCTGGGCCTGTCGAACGGCGCCCGGTCCGGCCTGACCGGCTTCATCGCCGGGGTCGCCCGGCAGATGGCGGGCAAGGGCGTCACCATCAATGGCCTGCTGCCCGGATCCTTCGACACCGACCGGCTGCGCGGCGGCATCAATGCGGCGGCGCAGCGCTCCGGCCAGGACGCCGAGGCGGTGGCCGACCGGCGCCGCGCCGCGATCCCGGCCGGCCGCTTCGGCCAGCCGGACGAGTTCGGCGCGACCTGCGCCTTCCTGTGCAGCGTCCACGCCGGCTACATCACCGGGCAGAACATCCTGATCGACGGCGGCGCCTTCCCCGGCACGTTCTGATCTGCGGTCAGGCGCGCCGGCGCAGGATCGCGTTGGGGCCATCCTCCAGCGTGAAATCGGGGCGGCTGCGCAGGAACTCGTCAGTGGCCGTGCGGCAGCCGGCATAGTCGTGATAGTCGTCGATGATGATCATGCCGCCCGGCGACAGCCGCGCCCCGAGATACTCGAGGCAGAGCTTGACCGGGTCGTACCAGTCGCAATCGACATGGGCCAGCGCGACCTGCTGCGCGGGCACATGGGGCAGCGTGTCCTCGAACAGCCCCTGGTGCAGAGTCACGGTCTTCCCGTCGACGGGAACGCCGTGGTCCGCCATGGCCTTGCAGACATCCCCGAAAAGATCCTTGCGGTAGCCGTAGTAATCATCCCCTTCGATGCCGACCGACTTGCCGCTGACGATCGTCTCATAGCGGGACTTGGCATCGGCCTCGTCCTTGTCGGAGGTCGGCGGCGGGATCATGCCGAACACGTCGAAGCCGTGGAACCGCCGGCCGCCCTTCTTGGCGAAATCGGCGAGGAGGATCGCGCTGCCGCCGAGGGCGACACCGAATTCAAGGATGTTGCCGGGGATCTTCTTTTCGACCACGGCGGAGGCCGACGACTCCAGCCGCGCCAGCTTCTGCGGCGTGAGATAGGTCAGCTTCTGCTTCACCACCTCCCGGGTCAGCGACGACAACCGCGCCGACGCGATCATGCCTTCGGCGCGCCGGACCACGCGGCCTATGACTGAGTTGCTCACCCGCCTACCCCCACTTTTGATCAGGCGCGCATGCTGCCGTGCGGCACCCCCACCGGACAAGGGGAATTCCAGGCCGGACCAGTTTGACCGTGCATATGGCTGACTCACTCTGCGATCCCGGCCAGGTCGTGCCGCATGATCGGGCGGGCCGGAATGCGGCAGGCGACGGTCCGGAAGCCGACGCGGGCGAAGGTCGAGGCGTAGCCGGAGCCCGAGGCGCTCGGCGACACCGTGGCGTCGAAGGGATAGGCTTCTAACGCCAGCGCCCCGGCCCGCTTCGCCGCCTGCAAAGCCGCCTCGATCAGGACGGCGCTGACGCCGCGCCGGCGCCGGCCCTTGCGGATATAGAGGCAGGACAGGGCCCAGACCGGCACGTCGTCGACGGCCCTGAGGCGCCAGTTGCGGTCGAGCTCCGGCAGCGCCGCGCGCGGGGTCAGCTGGCACCAGCCGACCGCCAGGTCGTCCTCGGCGAAGGCGAGCAGCCCAGGCGGCGGTCCCTGCTGCACCAGCGCGTGGAAATCGGCCTTGTTCCGGGCCCGTGGACGGCGGCGGTAGGCGGCGCCGATGCGGCCATGCATGCACCAGCAGCCATTGACCGCGCCGGCCGGCCCGAACAGGTCCTCCAGCGCTGGCCACCGGGCCGGCGTCAGCGGATGGATGGCGAAGCTCATGCCGGTTCTCCCGACCGGTTGCCTCTCCGATCAACACCTGGACGGCCAGTCCGGCTCCGGAAACCACTTCCGAATTCCGGCGGGGATGGTGCAGTCTCCCGGCCATGAGCGAGCGCATCCTCTATGGCCGCGAGCAGGATCTGGACGTCGCCGAGTTCCGGCGCGTGCTGGTCGAATCCGGCCTCGGCCGCATCCGCCCGGTCGACGACGAGCAGCGGCTGCAGGCGATGCTCGCCGGCGCCAACCTGATCGTGACCGCCCGGCTGGACCAGCCCGGCCGGCCGCTGGTCGGGGTCGGGCGCGCGGTCAACGATTCGGTCTGGTGCTGCTACCTCTCCGACCTCGCCGTCGTCCCTTCGGCCAAGGGGCTCGGCGTCGGCCGCGGCCTGCTGGACGAGGCGCGCCGGCAGCTCGGGCCGCAGGTGAGCCTGCACCTGGCCTCGGTGCCGGAGGCGGTCGGCTTCTACGAGCGGGCCGGAATGACGCGGATCGCCGACGCCTTCTCCTACAAGCGCGAATGCTGACCTCATGACCGAGCTTCCCGCCCATCAGTTCCATGGCCGCGACGGCGTCGACCTGGCCTATCGCGAGCTCGGCGAGGGCCGGCCGCTGGTGCTGATCCACGGCTTCTTCTCGACCGCCACGGTCAACTGGCTGCGCTACGGCCATGCCGAGGCGATCGCGGCGCGAGGCTACCGGGTGATCATGCCGGACCTGCGCGGCCATGGCGACAGCGCCAGGCCGCACGACCCCGCCGCCTATCCGCCCGACATCCTGGCCGATGACGGGCTGGCGCTGATCGAGCAGCTCGGCCTCGCCGATTACGATCTCGGCGGCTATTCGCTGGGCGGGCGGACCGTGGTGCGGATGCTGGTGCGCGGCGCCGCGCCGGGGCGGGCGATCGTGGCCGGCATGGGCCTCGACGGCATCGTCAGCGCCGGCGGCCGCAACGCCTATTTCCGCCGGATCCTGACCGGCCTCGGCAGCTTCCAGCGCGGCACGCCGGAGTGGATGGCCGAGGCCTTCCTGAAGACCGTCGGCGGCGACCCCGACGCATTGCTGCAGGTGCTCGGCACCTCGGTCGACACGCCGCGCGAGGCGCTGGCGCGGATCGCGGTGCCGACCCTGGTGGTGGCCGGCGCCGAGGACGACGACAATGGCTCGGCCGCGGATCTCGCCGCCGCCCTGCCGCAGGGCCGCCACGCCGAGACCCCCGGCAACCATATGAGCGCGGTGGCGAAGCCGGAGCTGGGCCTCGCCATCGCCGACTTCCTGGGGGATGCGCCGCGGAGCTGAACCGCGGCGCCCCCTCAGGACGGCAGAGAGAGGCGCCGCTAAGTCGGCGGAGCCTCCCGCCAGGCTCAGAGCACGAAATCCGACGCGGTGAGGGGGTGGTCGGAATAGACGTTGATGGCGAAGTCCGGCAGCTTGTCGCCGGTCGCGTCGATATAGACCACCTGGATTGCCCCGAACGTCAGCACCCGCAGCTCGCCGGCGGTGCCGTTGAAGGCGCCGGTGCCGAAGGTGAAGGCGGTGTCGCCGTTGCCCGAATTGCCGTCGGCGTCGATCGCCGACAGGTCGATCTTGTCGCCGGTGGTGAAGTCGGTGATGGTGTCCTTGCCGACACCCGAGGCCGCGCTGTCGGACAGGGCGTTGTAGGTGAAGGTGTCGTCGCCGGCACCGCCCTTCAGCAGATCGCCGCCGCCGCCACCCGTAAGCACGTCGTTGCCGGCCATGCCCCACAGCGTGTTGGCGTTGCCGTCGCCGGTCAGAACGTCCTGCTGGCCCGAACCCAGCACCTGCTCGATGCTGCTGAACGAGTCGCCCGCAGCGTCGCCGCCGGAGGCCGTGCCGGCGGCCAGATTCACCGTCACCCCGGCGGCGGAGCTGGCATAGCTGGCCGTGTCGATGCCAGCCCCGCCGGTCAGCACATCGGCCCCGGCCGCGCCCTCGAGGAGGTCGTTGCCGTCGCCGCCGTCGAGGTTGTCATCGCCGGTGCCGCCGAGGATGGTGTCATCGCCGGCGTCGCCGAAGACCTGGTCGTTCTCGCTGCCGGCATCGATGGAATCATTGTCGTTGCCGCCATGGATGGTGTCGATCCCGGCGCCGCCGACGAGGCGGTCCGCGCCGTCGCCACCGCTGAGGTTGTCGTCGCCGGCCTCGCCGGAAAGGGCGTCATCGCCGCCATTGCCGACGATGGTGTCGTTGCCGAGCTCGCCGCCGATGATGTTGCGGACGGCGTTGCCGGTGAGCTGGTCGTCGTGGCTCGACCCGTACAGGTTCTCGATGCTGGTCAGCGTGTCACCCTGGGCGTCGCCGCCGGAGGCGATGCCGGCCTGCAGATTGACCAAGACCCCGGCCGTCGAGCCCTGATAGTTGGCGAAGTCCGAGCCGTTGCCGCCGTTGAGGACATCGGCCCCCGCCCCGCCGCGGAGCGTGTCGTCGCCATCGCCGCCGGTCAGCGTGTTGACGGCGCCGTCGCCGTAGAGGTGGTCCGCCTGGGCCGAGCCGACCACGTTTTCGATGCCGGACAGCGTGTCGCCCTGCGCGTCGCCGCCGATGCCGGTTCCCGCGATGAGATCGACGGTGACCCCCACGATGGAAGCCGAGTAGTCCGCCGTGTCGGTGCCCGCGGCGCCGGAGATCTGGTCGGCCCCGGCGCCCCCGGTGAGCAGGTCGTTGCCGAAGCCGCCGAGGAGGATGTCGTCGCCGGCCAGCCCGTCGATGGTGTCATTGCCGTCGGAGCCGAGCATCCGGTCGGCCCCGGCCCCGGCCACCAGCGAGATGCGGAACACGTCGAAGCCGGTGCCGTTGCCCTCGGCGCCCACCCCGGTGTCGGTGGCTTGCGTCTGGAAGGTGACGTAGTGCCCGTCGGCCGAGATCTGGGGCGTGTTCGAGAGGTCGTTCAGCTCGGTCCCGTCGGCGGCGACGGACAGGCGCGTCACCGTGCCGGTCACCATGTCCTTCAGGAAGATGTCGCGGAGGCCGTTGGTATCGCCCTGCACCAGGTTGCTGGCGAGGCTGAAGAAGACGACGTAGCGCCCGTCGGCGGAGATCGACGCCTGGCTCGAAAGTGCGTCGCCCTGGCTGCCGTCGCCGGCGGCGGAGACCCGGGTGGTGGTGTTGGTCTGCAGGTCGCGGACGAAGATGTCGGTGGCGCCGTTGGTGTCGCCGGCGACCAGGTCGGTCGCGTTGCTCTCGAACACCACATAACGGCCATTGCCGGAGATCGAGGCGCCGAAGGACGTGCCGTTCCCCGATACGCCGCCGGTGGAGACTGAGACCAGGGTGGTGGTGCCGCCGGCGATATCGCGGACGAAGACGTCGGTGACGGCGCCGTTGGTGTCGGTGGCAACCAGGTTGCTGGCGGAACTGACGAAGGAGGCGCGGTTGCCGTCGTCGGACAGGCGGGCGACCAGGGAGTTGCCGTTGGACTGCGCCTCGTTATCCGCCACCGAGACGCGGGTGACGACGCCGGTCGACAGGTTCTTGACGAAGGCGTCGCTGAAGCCGTTGCTGTCGCTGCCGACCAGATTGGTCGCGGTGCTCTGGAAGCCGATGAAGGCGCCGTTGCCGGTGACGTCGACATTCTGCGACGCGCCGGTCGCCTGGCTGCCATCGGACGCGGTCGAGACCCGGGTGGTGATCCCGGTCAGCGTGTCCCGCATGAACACGTCGAGAGCGCCGTTGGTGTCGCCGCCGACCAGGTTGGTCGCGCTGCTGTTGAAGAACACGTAGCGGCCGTCATCGGTGACCGAGGCCACGCTGGAGACGTTGTTGCCCTGCGTCCCGCCGGTCGCGGTCGAGACCAGGATGGTGGTGCCGTTCTGCGTGTCGCGCAGGAAGACGTCGAACAAGCCATTGGCGTCGCCGCCGACCAGGTTGGTCGCGGTGCTCTGGAACACGACATAGCGGCCATCGGCCGACATCACGCCGCCGGTGGCGATGTTGTCGGCGCTGGTGCCGCCGGTGCTGACTGAAATCCGGGTGAGCGAGCTGGCATTGACGGTCATATGGAAAGCCTCCCCATCGATTCTGCGGGCGATGGCAGCCCTTTGGCCGGGAAAAACGCCACCGCGAAATTCAGAAGCTAATCAAACTTGTACGAATAGAAGTTGCACGAGTAATGGACGTGTGTTCACACACGCCGAGCTTCAGGGTTTTACACGCCCCGCTCTGCCTCGGCAATCGTGCAGCATTTATTTCAAAGCGACATACCCGGCAATGCCGGTCGGAGGGAAGTGCAGCGCGGCGGCACCTTGCATCAATTACCGCACCAGGATGGCGCGGAAGTCGTTGACATTGGTCAGGGTCGGCCCGGTCACCACCAGCCGGTCGAGCGCCGCGAAATAGCTGTAGGCGTCGTTGTTCGCCAGGAAGTCGGCTGCCGCCAGCCCCTGCGCCTTGCCCTGCGCCAGCGTCGCCGCATCGGCCCAGGCGCCGGCATTGTCCTCCGACCCGTCGATGCCGTCGGTGTCGCAGGCGATGGCGGCAATGCCGGCCCGGCCCTGCAGCTGGAGCGTCAGCGCCAGCAGGAGCTCGACGTTGCGGCCGCCCCGCCCCTGCCCCTTTACCGTCACCGTGGTCTCGCCGCCGGACAGCAGCACGCAGGGCCGCGCCACCGGCTGGCCGTGCCGCAGCACCTGTTCGGCGATGCCGGCCAGGACACGGCCGACCTCGCGCGCCTCGCCCTCCAGCGCGTCGCCCAGGATCACCGGTGTCAGGCCCAGTTCCCGCGCCTTCGCCGCCGCCTCCTCCAGCGCCGTCTGCGGCGTCGCCAGCATGTGCAGGTCGGCGGCGGGCAGCGCGGCCGGGGCAACATTGGCGCGGATCGCCCGCTCCACCGCCTCCGGCACCGCGATCTCATAGCGCCGCAGGATGGCCAGCGCCGTCTCCGGGTCGGCGCCGCCGGYGACGGTGGGGCCGGAGCCGATCACACCCGGCTCGTCGCCCGGCACGTCGGAGATCAGATAGGTGACCACCCGCGCCGGCGCCGCGGCGGCGGCCAGGCGCCCGCCCTTGATCGCGGACATCGCCTTGCGCACCGCGTTCATCTCCTGGATCGGCGCGCCGGAGCGCAGCAGCGCCTTGTTCACCGCCTGCTTGTCCTCCAGGGTCAGCCCTTCGGCCGGCAGCGACAGCAGGGCGGAGGCACCGCCCGAGATCAGGCACACCACCAGGTCGTCCGGACCGGCGGCACGGGCAAGGTCGAGGATGCGCTGGGCGGCGGCGCGGCCGGCGGCGTCAGGCACCGGATGCGCGGCCTCGACCACCTCGATCCGCTCGGTCGGCGTGCCGTGGCCGTAGCGGGTGACCACCAGCCCCTCGCAAGGATGCGGCCACAGCGTCTCGAAGGCCCGCGCCATCCGCGCCGCGCCCTTGCCGGCGCCGAGCACGATGGTGCGGCCCGTCGGCGGCTTCGGCAGCAGATGCTGCATCCGCGTCTCCGGATAGGCGGCGCTGAGCGCGGCCTGGAACAGGGCCTCGAGGACGGCGCGATCGGACGCGGACATGGATGTCTCTTTGCTATGGACGCAGCTGCGGGCGGCCCATCGAAGGCGAGGACCGGCCGCGGTTCAAGCGCGAATTGGGAGCGGCGGCGGGAGGGCGTTCCACCCTGCGAGAAAACTACAGCCCGATCCGCTCCGCCTCGAAGGGCACTGCCACAGCCGGGCCGCCGGCGATGCGCAGGTCGAGCGCGCCGGCACTGTGGCTGATCGCCTCGACCCGGTCCCAGCCCGGCTCGGCCGGCACCGCCCCGAAGGCGTAGGCGATCTCGACCCGCCCCGTCGGGTCCAGCGCGATCGCGGTCGGGTAGCCCTCGGCGGTCAGCGGGTTCGGCTGCATCGAGGCGCGGTGGCCGAGATGCAAGTACATGCAGCCCTCCTCGATCCCCAGCACATGGCGGTGCCGGCCGGAGAAGGGCGGGTAGTCGCGGCCGCCATTGCTCATCCACAGCATGGTGAACGGCAGGCGCCGCGGGTCCTTCAGGCCGAAGAACAGCAAGCCCTCCCACGCGGCCAGCGCCGCCGACCAGCCGAGCGGCGAGCCCGGCGCCTCGGCCAGCAGCACGATGTCCTCATGGCTGTCGGCAAAGGGATAGCGCGAGGCGTCGACCGTGCGCCCATCGGCCAGGCGCACGGCCTCCAGCCCGGCAATKCGCTGCGGATAGGCCAGCACCGAGCGCCCCCGCGCGGCATCGGGCTCGACCGGGGTCGGCGGCGTGGTGCCGAAGGCCTTGGGCGAGAAGCTGAGCGCCGCCCCGCCGGGCGCCCGGATCATGGCATGATGCGCCATCGGCAGCGCCCCGGCGCCGCCCTCGAAGACATGGCGCTGATAGACGATCGGCTGCCCGTGGCGCAGCGTCACCGCCTTGCGCACGGTGGCGCCGAACACCTTTTCCTGCAGCGTGAACCGCGCGGTGACGCCGCCGGCCTCCTGGTCGATGCCATCGAGGTCCCAATGGCCGTTGGCGGTCCAGCCATGGCCGGGCGCGTCGTCGAGGTCGCTGTCGGCGAAGGGGGCGCAGAAGAAGTCGCCGGCCAGGTTGCGCAGGCCGAGCGGGATGTCGTCCGGGAGCGTCTCGCCACTGTCGATCCAGGGCGCCCGGTGCAGCGGCCGGATCTCCCGCCCGTTCCAGCACATCACGACATCGTGCAGATGCCCGCCCGCGGGATTGAACACGATTCGAACCGTATCGACACCGAACTCGATCATCGCTCTCACCCGAATGATGCCGAAGCCTCTTAGCCCGGATTTCCCTTTCCGCCTATGACCTCGTCGCGCGCTTCCCGCCCGCCGCGCGGCGTCGCCCGGCGCGCATGCCAGCCTTTCCGGCTTTCGCCACCCGTTTTCCGCCGACAGGCGTATGTCTGACATTCGGGGCAAGACGGACAACCCGCCGCCCCGGAGGGGATCGAGACGACCATGCGACTCTGGCGGCGCGGCGACGAGACTGTCCCGATGGCCCCTATGCGCGCGCCGACGGCGCCCCCTGCCCCCGCGACCATCGCCGGCGTCGAGACGCCCCTGCTCGGCCTGCTGTGCTCGCTGCTGGCCAACCTGATGTTCGCGTCCAGCGACGCGCTGGTGAAGGGGCTGACGGCGAGCTATTCGATCTTCCAGATCATCCCGATGCAGGTCGCCTTCGCCTGCATCCCGATCCTGATCATGCTGCGGCGTGACGGTGGGCTCGGCCGGATGCGGGCGGCGCATCCGCGGCTGATCGTGGCGCGCGGCCTGCTGGCCGGGATCGGCACGATCTTCGGCTTCTACGCCTTCTCCGCCCTGCCCCTGGCCGATGTCTACGCCATCGCCTTCTGCACGCCGATGGTGGTGACCATCCTGTCGATCCCGATCCTGGGCGAGCAGGTGCGGGCCCATCGCTGGGCCGCGGTGGTGGTCGGCTTCCTGGGCATCCTGGTGATGGTGCGGCCCGGCTTCGAATCGCTGACGCTGGGACACCTCTCGGCCCTGGGCTCGGTCTTCACCGGCGCCGGGGTGGTGCTGATCATGCGCAAGATCAGCCGCGACGAGCAGCGCGCCGTGATGGTGACGGCGGTGATGCTGGGGCTGCTGGTCACCAGCCTGCCGGTCGCGCTGTTCGTGTTCAAGCTGCCGAGCTGGTTCGACCTGCTGCGGGTCGGCGCCGCCGGCCTGCTGATGGGATCGGCCCAGTTCCTGGTGGTGCGGGCGCTGTCGCTGGCCCCGGCCAGTACCATCGCGCCGATGCAATACACCATGATCGTCTGGGCCCTGGCCTATGGCAGCCTGTTCTTCGGCAATGCGGTCGAACCCTTCGTCGTGCTCGGCGCCGGCATCGTCATCGCCTCCAGCCTCTACATCATGCATCGCGAGCGCATCCGCGGCCGGACCCTGCGGGCGCATGTGAAGTAGCTTTCAGAATATTGCCTCTCTGCTATAATAATATTTGTCAGTTTCTCTAATTTTATTATTAATTCGAGGAATTCATCATGCCGACCTCGGTCACAACGGCCGATGCCGCGAGCATCAGCCTGCTCCAGCTATGTCAGATCTCCTATCTCGATCCCATCGCCATTCCTGCCGCCTTCCCGCTGGCCTGGCCATCGCCCGGCGGCGGCAGCTGGTCGCTGGCCTGGGGGCCGGCGCAGGACCCGTCCGAGGCTAATCTGGCCTATGTCGCGGTCCGCAGCGCCGCGGGACAGACCCTGTCCGTGGCCGTCGTCGTGCGCGGCACGGACTGGGACGGGTCGCTGCTGGGACTTTGGAACGAGATCGTCGAGGATCTCGGGGCCGACAGCCAGCAGGCGCCGCCCTGGGTGGCTCCGGACGGCGTCCTGATCGCCTGCGGCACGGCCGAGGCGTTGACCCGGGTCATCGGCATGACCTCGGATGGAAAATCCCTGGTCGATTTCCTGGCCGGCTTCTACGGCAATCCCGTCAATCGGCAGGTGCCGCTGCGGGTGACCGGGCACAGCCTGGGGGCCTGCATCACCACCGTGCTCGCGCCCTGGCTGCAGGCGCAGCTGGGGCAGCAGGGCCTGTCCCCCGCCATCGTGCCGACCACCTATGCCGGGCCAACCGCCGGCAACCAGGCCTTCGCCGAGGCCTTCCGCGGCGCCTTCCCGACGGCGACCTGCTACCGCAACACGCTCGACATCGTACCCAAGGCGATGGCGGATCTGCTCGAGATCCCTTTGATCTATGCCGATGTCGGCCCGGACATCCTGCCGCCGGCCGTCATCACCAGCGCGGTCGTCGGCTATGATGGTTGGCTGGACTGGTGCGGCGTCTCCTATGCCGACATTCCGGACAGCGTCTCGCTGCCGGGCGGCTGGCTGGCGCCCGATGGCAGCGACCCGCTCGGCCCCTGGGCCGACGAGGCTATGCAGCAGCACCATACGACGACCTATATGAGCCTGCTCGGCGGCACCTCGGTGACGGAGGGCGAGGTGGCGATGATGCGAGGGAGGCTGGCGGCGCGGCGGCCATTGCCCGCGCGCACCGTATCAAGCGATCCGGACTATGCCGCGCGGTTGAAGGCGTTCCTGGCCGCACCACGCCAGCCGGCACGCCGGGGCACCGGCGCGCTCTGATCGCAAGGAACGTCCGGCCGGGGGAGGACCCGGCCGGACGGAGTCAGGCGAGCAACGGTCGGGGGGTCAGTCCTGGCCGGGCCGCGGATCGTAGGTCGGGTGGCCGGTGTCGCGGTCGGCCGACTCCAGCGCCTGCAGGATCCGGATGATCCGTTCGTCACGCCAGCGCTCGATCTTCTTGATCGGCCAGCCGCCGGCCTGCTCCTGCGTGCCTTCGACCATGCGGTCGATCAGGGTGTCGGTCAGCTTCGGCGCCACCAGCTTGGTCCAGGGCAGTTCCAGCGCCGGGCCAAACTGCTCCAGCATATGCCGCATGCCGCCCTCGCCGCCGGCCAGATGATAGGTCAGGTTGGTGCCCATGAAGGCCCAGCGGATGCCGGCGCCGAAGCAGATCGCCTCGTCGATCTCCTTGGTCGTGGCGATGCCGTCGGCGACCAGGTGCAGCGCCTCGCGCCACAGCGCCTCCAGCAGGCGGTCGGCGATGTAGCCGTCGATCTCGTTGCGGACATGCAGCGGCTTCATGCCGAGCGAGGCATAGAAGGCCGAGGCAGCCCGGATCGTTTCCGGCGTCGTCTGCCTGCCGCCCACCACCTCGACCAGCGGCAGCAGGTAGACCGGGTTGAACGGGTGGCCAATGACGATCCGCTCTGGATGCCGGGCGCCCTCCTGGATCTCGCTCGGCAGCAGGCCGGAAGAGGAGGAGCCGAGGATCACGTCGGCCGGGGCGGCCGCCGCCATGGCGTGGTGCAGCTTGCGCTTCAGCTCGATCCGCTCCGGCGCGCTCTCCTGCACGAAATCGGCCACGGCGGCGACCGACTCGGCCGAGCCGAGGACTGCCAGCCGCTCTGGATCGGCGCCTTCGGCCAGGCCGATCCGGGTCAGCGCCGGCCAGGCATTGGCGACGGCGTCGCGCAGCGCCTGCTCGCCGGTCGGCGACGGGTCCCAGGCTACGACGTTCAGGCCGCGGGCCAGCGCCCTGGCGGCCCAGCCGCTGCCGATGACGCCGCCGCCGACGATGCCGAGGGTGCGGATCTCACGCGGCATGGGCCTGCCCCTTCAGCTTGAGGCCGAGATGGCTGCGCGCCTCGGCCGGCGTCATCACCTTCGACCCCATCGCCTCGATGATGGTCCGCGCCCGCTCGACCAGGCTGCCGTTGGAGGCGAAGACGCCCTTGTCGAGATAGAGGTTGTCCTCGAGCCCGACGCGGACATGGCCGCCCAGCAGCACCGCCTGGGCGACGAAGGGCATCTGCAGCCGACCGATGGCGAAACCTGCCCAGACCGCGTCTTCCGGCAGCATGTCGCGCATCGCCAGCATCATTCGCGGGTCGGGTGGCGTGCCCCAGGGGATGCCGAGGCAGAGCTGGAACAGCGGCGGCGCGTCGAGCAGCCCCTCCTCCACCATCTTCCGCGCGAACCACAGGTTGCCGGTGTCGAAGATCTCGAGCTCCGGCTTCACGCCGAGCTCCTGGATCCGCTTGGCCTGCTTGCGCAGGATGTCGGGGGTGGAGACGTAGACCAGCGAGCCGTCGCCGAAGTTCAGCGAGCCGCAGTCGAGGGTGCAGATCTCCGGCAGCAGCTGCTCGACATGCGGCAGGCGGTCGATGCCGCCGACCAGGTCGGTGTCGGCGCCGAATTTCGTCGGGTCGTCCTGCGGCCCGATCACCAGGTCGCCGCCCATGCCGGCGGTCAGGTTGATGATGATGTCGACGCCGGAGGAGCGGATGCGGTCCACCACCTCGCGGTACAGCGCCGGGTCGCGGCTGGGCTTGCCGGTCTCGGGGTTGCGGACATGGATATGGGCCACGGTGGCGCCGGCCTTCGCCGCCTCCAGCGCCGCATCGGCGATCTGCTGCGGCGTCACCGGGATCGCCGGATGCTTGCCCACCGTGTCGCCGGCGCCGGTGACGGCGCAGGTCACGATCACGCGCCGGTTGATGTCAGTCTGCAGGGCCATCGCCCACCGCCTCCCCGAATCGCCGGCGCACCGGCCGCTGGGTCGAGACTACGCCCGGGCGCCCCCGGACCTTGATCGGGAGCGACAGCAGCTTGACGCTTTCCGCTAGGCGGGGGAGGCCCTTCGGTCGCGGCTGGGCGGCACGCCGAATTCGCGGCGATAGCAGCGGCAGAAATGCTCGTAGCTGCCGAAGCCGCAGGCGACCGCCACCTCCAGCAGCGGGTCGTCGGAATACTGCACCATCGACCGTGCCCGCTGCAGCCGCAGCGACTGGTAGAAGCCCTGCGGCCCCTTGCCGAGATGGTGGGCGAACAGCCGCTCGACCTGGCGCGGCGACATGTCGACGGTACGGGCCAGGGCGGTCACCGCGATCGGGCTGGCGACGTTGCGCTCCATGATTTCGACCATCCGGGCCAGGCGACTGTCGCGGATGTCGAGCTGGCGCGGCACGGACAGGCGCTGCCGGTCCTCGGCATGGCGCAGGGTGTTGTAGATGAACTGCTCCGACACCGCCGCGGCCAGCCGGGCGCCGTGATCCATGCGGATGATCTGCAGCATCAGGTCCAGCGCCGCGGTGCCGCCGGCGCAGGTCAGGCGGCGGCGGTCGGTCTCGAACAGGCAGGCGCGCGCCTCGACCCGCGGGAACTGCTCGGCGAAGCCGTCCAGCGCCTCCCAATGCGCGGTGGCGCGGTAGCCGTCGAGCAGACCGGCGGCGGCCAGCGCGAAGCAGCCGGTGTCGATGCCGCCGAGCACCGCGCCGGCGCGGTCGAGCCGACGGAACCAGCGGATCAGCGGCGGGGTGACCGCCGCCAGCGGCTCGAAGGCGGCGCAGACGATCAGCATCGGCAGGTCGTCGGCGCTGCCGGCGACGGCATCGGCCGGCAGCGGCAGGCCGTTCGAGGCCGGCACCGGCAAGCCGTCGGCCGAGAAGATGGTCCAGTGATAGACCTGACGCCGCGACAGCCGGTTGGCGACGCGCAGCGGCTCCAGCGCCGAGGCGAAGGCCATCATCGAGAACTGCGGCAGCAGCAGGATGCCGATGCGGCGGGGGGCGTCGGTCATGGCGGGCCCGATCGGAAGCGTCGCCCTTCATCAATCCGGCGGGGCCGGAGGTCAAGGCCATGCGTGCAGTCGCCATCGACGCGACATCGTCCGGCCATCTTCCGCTGCTTCACTGCCGCTGTCGCCGGTGTCGGGAGCAGCAGCGAGAATGACAGCGCCAGCGGATCACAAGGTCCCGTCGCGTTGGGACGCGCTGGTCTTCGGCGCCAAGACGGCGCTGCTGCGCCGCGGCCGGGCCCTGCGCGAGATCCGCCGCCGGCCGGCGCGCCATCCGCGCGCGGACACGCTGTGCGATACCGCCATCGTCGCCGAGATCCGCTCGCCGCTGTGGTCCGGGCCGGTCGGGGCCGCCGAGCACGACCTGACCGCCGGCAAGATCCACAATCTGCGCCTGGCCCTGCGCGCCCTCGACGGCATCGAGGTGCCGGCCGGCGCCGTGTTCAGCTTCTGGCGCCAGATCGGCCGCGCCACGCGCCGGCGCGGCTTCGTCGCCGGGCGCGAGCTGCGCGAGGGCTGCCTGGTCGCCAGCACCGGCGGCGGGCTGTGCCAGCTGTCGAACGGCCTGTACGAGGCGGCGCTGGCCGCCGGCTTCGAGATCGTCGAGCGCCACGCCCACAGCCGGCTGGTGCCGGGGTCGCGCGCCGCCGCCGGGCGCGACGCCACCGTGTTCTGGAACTATGTCGACCTGCGCTTCCGCAGCCGCGCCGCCTTCCGCATCGAGGCGCGGATGAGCGGGGCGGAGCTGGAGATCCGCTTCCGCAGCACCGCCGCCCCGGCCGCCGGCATCGTGGTCCCCTTCCCCGCCCCGCGCGGGACCGCCGCTGATTGCGTCGGCTGCGTCCGTGAGGATTGCAGCCATCACCTGCCGCAGGGTCCGGAGATCACGCGGCGGCCGACCGCCTGGCTGGTCGATGGAAGCTGGCCGGAATTCACGGCGCTGCTGCGCACCCAGGCCGGGCCGGAGGATCGGCTGTTCCTGCCGATGCGCTGGCGCGCCCGCTATGCCTGGCCGGAGCTGCCGGGCGGGGAGAGCCGCGGCACCCTGGTCGCGCTGGCCCGTTCCCGGGCGCTGCGCCGCCTGCCGGCAGCGGGCGGCGCGCTGCCCCGGGCGATGCTGGGCTTCGACCGGCGGCTGGCCGAGGCCTATGCAAGCCGCCTGTCCTATCGCCACACCCATCTGGTGGTCGGCCAGGGGCTGCTGCCGCATCTCTGGCGCCTCGGCTGCCTGCAGGGCCGCAGCTTCGACGTGCTGATGGAGCGCTGGCCGCTGGCGGCGCTGCAGGCCCGGCTGGACCGGGCGCTGGCCCGCTATCCGGAGAGTCCGACACTGGGCGATTTCCGAGCGCCGGACGAGATCGTCGCGGCGGAGGCCGAGGCGCTGGCCGCGGCATCCCGCCTCTACACCCCGCATGGCGCCATCGCCGCACGCTTCGCCGACCGGGCGGTGCATCTGGACTGGGCATTGGCGGACGTCACCGCAGCATCAAGGCCCGCAATCGGCGGCCGCACCATCCTGTTCCCGGCCTCGGCCCTGGGCCGCAAGGGCGCCTATGCCCTGCGCGACGCGGCCGAGGGGCTGGAGATCGACCTGGCCGTGACCGGCCGGGCGCGCGAGCAGGCCGGCCCGTTCTGGCGCAATGTCGCGGCGCGGCCGCTGCCCGCCGGCGCCTGGCCCGACCCGGTCGCCGCGGTGGTGCTGCCGGCGATCGTCGAGCACCAGCCACGGGCGCTGCTGCGCGCCATGGCGCTGGGCATCCCGGTGATCGCCACCGCCGCCTGCGGCATCGACGCGGGACCGGGCGTCACCCTGGTGCCGGAGGACGATGCCGTGGCCCTGCGCGAAGCCTTGCTGCAGGCGCTGGGCGACGCGCCCCAGCGGATTCAGACTTCCGCCAGGAACTCCGCATAGGTGCCGGAGATCGCCGCCACCGCCGCGTCGTAGAACTGCTGGCCATGCTCCGGCGTCGCCAGGCCGGGGTTGGAGCCGATGCGGCCGTCCGGGAAGCGGCGGCGGTAGTCGGCGGCGTCGTAGAATCGGCCCGAGGGCGCGATCGGCGGGTCCAGCTCGGCCGACTTGATGTGGTCGGGGAACAGATATTGGGTGACCGCCACCTCGCTGGCCGTGGCGTGGCTGCCCTCGGCCACGCCGTACAGCTGCTTCGACAGGCGCTGCACGCCGGCATTGTCCCACCAGTTCACCAGCCGGCAGCGGATCGACGGGCTGCCGAGCGCCCGCCGCTCGGAATAGATCTCGTAGAAGGCGGCCTGAATGGTGGCGATGTTGCCGCCATGGCCGTTGACGAACAGGAAATGGTCGAAGCCGTGCTCGGCCAGCGCCATCACATAGTCGCGGATCACCAGCACCAGGGTCGACGGCTTCAGCGTCATGCTGCCCGGGAAGGTCATGTGGTGATGCGCCATGCCGACGCCGATGGTCGGGCCGACCACCGCCCCGGTCCGGTCGCCGACGCCGCGGGCGATGCCTTCGGCGCACAGCGCATCGGTGCCGATCAGCCCGTTCGGGCCGTGCTGCTCGGTCGAGCCGATCGGCATGATCGCGCCGCGCGAGGTCTCGAGATAGGCCTCGATCTCCGGCCAGGAGCTGAGCTGAAGCTGCATGGGTCCTCCGTTCCCTGGGGTCGCCTTGTCCAATCCGGCAGCGGCCCAGGAGTTCCTTGGAAAGCGAGCCGGTCAGGTTAAATCCCCAGCGCGCAGCCGTCCTTGCGGGGGTCGGAGCCGGCGATCAGCACGCCGCGGTCATGGTCGATCAGGATCGCCTGGCCGCCGCCCAGCGGCTCGTCGCGCCGGTCGACCGTGTGGCCGCGGCCGGCGAGATCCGCCGCTACGTCCTCGCCGATCCGGGTCTCGAGCTGCAGCACGCCGTCGAAGGCAAAGCTGCGCGGCAGGTCCAGCGCCGCCTGCGGGTCGAGGCCGCGGTCGACGATCGAGGAGACGAACTGGGCCTGGCCGGCCGCCTGGTAGTGCCCGCCCATCACCCCGAACACGCCGGCGGTGCGGCCGCCGCGGCGCAGCAGGCCGGGGATGATGGTGTGCATCGGCCGCTTGCCCGGCCCGATCGCGTTCGGATGCCCCGGCTCGACCCGGAACGACCGGCCGCGGCTGTGCAACAGCACGCCGGTCTCGGGGTCGAGCAGGCCGCTGCCGAAGCTGTCGAAGATCGAGTTGATGAAGGAGACGGCGTTGCCGTCGCGGTCGACGACGCAGAGATAGATGGTGTCGCGGTGCTCCGGCTCGGTCCACAGCGCCGGACGGCTGGCGCGCTTCGGGTCGATCCGCCGGCGCAGCGTGCCCAGCACCTCCTCCGACAGCAGGGTGCGCGGGTCGTGCGGCAGGTGGTCGGGGTCGCAGATCAGCGCGTCGCGGTGGTGGTAGGCGATCTTGGTCGCCTCGGCATGCAGATGGATGCGGTCGGCCTCCGGCATCTCCGCCGCCAGGTCGTGGCCGGACAGCAGGCCGAGGATCATCAGCGCCGCCAGGCCCTGGCCGTTCGGCGGGCACTCCACCACCTCGGTGCCGTGATAGTCGAGCCGGATCGGGTCGACCCAGTTGGCGACCTCGCGGCCGGCGGCGAAATCGTCGAGCGTGTGCAGCCCGCCCTGGGCCTTGAGCAGGCGGACCAGCGATTCCGCCACCGCGCCTTCGTAGAAGGCGGCGGCGCCATGGGCGGCGATGTCGCGCAGCCGGGCGCCGAGCAGCGGCTGGGCGTGGCGGTCGCCGACCGCCGGGATCCGGCCGCCGGGCAGGAACACGGCGCGACAGCCGGCATCGCCGGCCAGGAAGCCGGCATCCTCGGCCCAGTCCCAGGCGACGCGGGGCGCCACCGGATAACCCTGCTCGGCATAGAGGATGGCGCGGGCGAACAGCCGGTCGAGCGGCAGCGACCCGTGCTCGTCATGCAGCCGACACCAGGCCGAGATCGCGCCCGGCACCGTCACCGCATGCGGGCTGCGCTGCGGGATCGCCGTCAGCCCCTGGGCCGCCAGCGCCTCCGCCGAGGCCGCGCGCGGGGCCCGGCCGCTGCCGTTCAGCGCCAGCGCGTCGCGCCCGGCCGGGGCGTAGAGCACGAAGCAGTCGCCGCCGATGCCGGTCATGTGGGCTTCGGCCACGCATTGCACCGCGACCGCCGCCAGCGCCGCGTCGACCGCGTTGCCGCCATCCATCAGCACCTCGAGCCCGGCGGCCGAGGCCAGCGGATGCGAGGTGGCGATCGCCGCCTCGCCCGCGATCAGCGCCGAGCGCCCCGGCTGGCCGAAATCCCGCTGCATGCGCCGTTCCTTTCCATTGGATCCGTCGTTGATATCCACGGCACGGTCGGCTTGGCAACCGGCCTGCGTGTCGTCGGCCGCCGGTCCCGGAATGCCGGACCGGCGCGCCCTGCATTTGCCCATGCCGACAGGCAGTGACGATTTTATGAAATTTGCCGGCACACAGCTTTATGTCGCGTCCGATGGTTGATTTCAAAACGAGGCGCTTCGTATAAGCCTCGCCGCTACAGAGAGGGGTCGCGAGTTCCATTTGGGGGGACGCGCGCCGGACACCTGAGGGGAAGTAAAAATGCGGAAGTTTTTGTTGCTCGGGGTGTGCCTTGCGGCCGCCGCGGGCGGGACGAGTATTGCCCGGGCGGCGGATGCGCCTGTCACCTCGGGCCTGTCGCTGAAAATCAATGGCTGGATCGGCTTCATGGCCGGCCTGTCGCTCAGCAACACCGCCGACGATACCTTCGACCGCGACTATGACTTCGTGTCCAATGCGCGGCTGCAGTTCGACGTCAAGAACGTCACCGATTCCGGCCTGGAATACGGCGCCCGCATCCGCATGAACAACGTCGACCGCCGCAACGACGTGACGATCGACCGCACCTATCTCTACCTCAAGGGCAGCTTCGGCACGGTCACCTTCGGCGACGCGCCCTATGCCATCGCCGATTTCGGCTACGTCTATGCCCATGACACGCTGAACGGCAAGCTCGGCCTCGGCGCCGGCTGGGGCGACGGGCTGGACGGCAAGTTCAACCTGTTCGGCGGCTCCGACACCTTCTACGCGGTGGATCCGAGCTACGGCATCGGCGGGCTGAACGGCAAGGACACCAAGGTCAAGTACACCTCGCCGAGCTTCTCCGGCCTCTCATTCGGCGTCGACTTCACGCCGCTGGCCGGCGGCAACGGCCATGCCGGCAATGGCGGCCGCAACGACCTGTTCAACGACAGCACCGCCCGCTACGAGAACATCGTCACCGGCGGCGTCAACTACACCAACACTTTCGACGGCACCACGGTGACGGCGCGGGCCTCGGCCGGCACCGGCAACGGCGTCAGCGGCAACCACGACTACGAGGCCTACAGCCTCGGCGGCCAGATCGTGCATTCGAGCGGCTTCGCCGGCAGCGTCAACTGGGTGCATTTCGCCAGCACCTTCCGCGCCGACAAGTCGATCGACTCGATCACCGGCGACCTGTCCTACTATGGCGGGCCCTATGTCGTGTCGGTCGGCTACGCCTACACCACGGCGGAGAAGAGCAACGGCCTGAAGTCGTCCTTCACCGACGGCACCGACCTGAAGGCCAACCACAGCGTCATCGGCTCGTTCCTCTACAACTTCGCGCCCGGCCTCAGCAGCTTCACCGAGCTGGCCTATGAGCGGAACGAGTTCCGCGCCGGCCAGGACTACGAGTCGACCGCGCTGACCACCGGCGTGGTGCTCGCCTTCTGATCCAAGACCATTCCTGACCGACCGAGCGAGGAGAGGGCGGCGCCAGGGGCCGCCCTCTCCGTTTTCGGGCACGGCTTTGCGTGCCATGGCGTTGCCTCACCGGAGGAGCGCGATGGGCGGAAAGGCCGGACAGGTGCGGATCGGGATCTCGGGCTGGACCTACCGGCCCTGGCGCGGCGTGTTCTATCCCAAGGGCCTGCCGCAGAAGCGCGAGCTGGCCTTCGCCGCCGAGAGCTTCCCGACGGTCGAGATCAACGGCACCTTCTACGGCACCCAGCGGCCGGAGAGCTATGCCCGCTGGGCCGAGGAGACGCCGGAAGATTTCGTCTTCGCGGTCAAGGGGCCGCGCTACATCAGCCATCTGCGCCGCCTGCGCGAGGTCGAGGCGCCGCTGGCCAATTTCCTCGCCTCGGGACCGCTGCGCCTGGGGCCGAAGCTGGGGCCGATCCTGTGGCAATTCCCGCCCAGCTTCCGCTTCGACCCGGAGCGGATCGAGGCGTTCCTCAAGCTGCTGCCGAAGGACACCGAGGCCGCGGCCGAGATCTCCCGTCGGCACGACGAGCGCTATGCCGGCCGGGTCTGGACCAGGACCGACCGCAAGCGGCCGCTGCGGCACGCCCTGGAGATCCGCCACGACAGCTTCCTCGACCCGGCCTTCATCCGGCTGCTGCGACGCTACGGCATCGCCCTGGTCTGCGCCGACACGGTCGACTGGCCGCGGCGCATGGACCTGACCGCCGACTTCATCTATTGCCGCCTGCACGGGTCGGAGCAGCTGTATGTCAGCGGCTATGACGATGCGGCGCTCGACAGCTGGGCCCACCGCGTCGCCGCCTGGGCCACGGGCGGCGAGCCGGCGGATGCCGAGCGGGTGATCGACAAGCCCGGGCCGAAGCGGGCGAAGCGCGACGTCTATGTCTATTTCGACAATGACGCCAAGGTGCGCGCGCCGGCCGACGCCAAGGGGCTGATCCGGCGGGTCGAGGACCGGCTCGGCGGCTGAGCCGTCAGGAGGCCACCTCGCCGCGCAGCTCGATCGGGTCGGTGGACCGGCGGCCGCCCTGGACCGGCGCCAGCGCCGCCGCGGCGATCTCGCCGCGCAGCCAGCTGTGGTCCGGGTCGCGATGGCGCCGCTCGTGCCAGATCAGCGCCACCTCGTAGGGCGGCAGCTCCAGCGGCGGGTCCACCACCGCCAGCGGCAGCATCGCGGCAACCCGGGTGGCGACGCGGTGCGGCACGGTCAGCACCAGATCGGTCTCGGCGATCATCGCCGGCGCCGTCAGCATGTTGGGGACCAGGATCGGGTCGCGGTCCGGCAGGTCCAGCTTGGCCAAGCCGTCATAGACCTGGCCGAAGCCGTCCTCAGAGCCCGAGGCGATCACGGCATGGCGCAGCGTCGAGAAGCGCTGGATCGTCCACTCCTGCGCCAGGGCCGGGTGGTCCTGCCGCAGCAGGCAGGCGAAGCGGTCGGAGTACAGGCTGCGCCGGAAATAGCCCGAAGGGGTTTCGCCGATCTGGCCGACGGCGAGGTCGATCTCGCCCTGCTCGAGCCGCCGCAGCGCGCCGGCCAGCAGCGGATCGGTGACGATATCGAGATGAGGGGCGCGCTCGCGCAGCCGCGGCAGCAGGCGCGGCAGCAGCACCAGCGCCTGGTGGTCGGGCATCGCCATCGTCACCTTCGACCGCCATTCCCCGGGGGCGAAGCTGCGGCTGGTCACGATGTCGCGAATCGCCCCCAGCACCGACGGCAGCAGCACGGCCAGGCGTTCGCCGCGCGGCGTCGGCGCCAGGCCGGTGGAGGTGCGGACCAGGAGATCGTCGTTGAACATGCCGCGCAGCCTGGCCAGCGCCCGGCTCATCGCCGGCTGGCTCTGGCCGACATGCTGGGCGGCGTGGGTGACGTTGCGGTGTTCCAGCAGCGCTTCCAGCGCCACCAGCAGGTTCAGGTCGACCGAGGCCAGGTTCATCGCCGGCCGCTGCGGCGCCGCATAACGGTCGCCGCCGACCAAGGCCTGTGGCGCCGAAGCCGTCGGCGTGAAAGCACCTTCAAACATGCAATCTTCCCTCTTCCAGGCAGGGAGCGGGCGACGGGCGTCTCTCTCGCTCGGCGGGAAAGCCCGGAAACCGTCAGGGTTTCCGGGTGAGGCGAGGCCGAAGAATCGACCCTTTATCGAGGAGGCTGTCTGTCCGGGTGAACATGATCTTATGCTCATCTTGTGAACAGATGCTCATTCCCGGACCGGGCAGAGTCAAGCGCGGCGGTGAGCGGCTGCATCGCCCGAAGGCCGGGAATTGTCCGATGTTTCCCAGGCGGTTGGTGGGCGGCAAATCGGCCGCGACCGGTTCGCAACCCTTGCCGGCCGGGCGTATCGGCCACTCGACCGCGGCTCCGGCGGCCGGCGTCCCGGCCTCTCGCGGACCGGGTTCCCGCATCACGCCATGCATTATTGATATGGTTCTAAAGTCGGTCGGCGGGTCCGGGCATGCCGGGACCCTGACCTGTCCCGGCGGGTTGCACGCCGACCGCCCGATCGTGATAGACCATGCCCCGCCCCGCCCTCCCCGGAGGACGGGGCCGCAGTGTGCGGAGGGGTGATGACGGTCCAAATCGACATCGGAGCGCTGTCCGACGGGACATCGGCCATGATCGATCTCGAGGAATTGCTGGCGACGCGGCTGCTGGTGCAGGGCAATTCCGGCTCCGGCAAGTCGCATCTGCTGCGCCGCCTGCTGGAGCAGAGCGCGCCCTGGGTGCAGCAGGTGGTGGTCGACCCCGAGGGCGACTTCGTCAGCCTGGCCGACCGCTTCGGCCATATCGTGGTCGACGGCGACCGGTCGGACGAGGATTTGTACCGCATCGCCGGCCGGGTGCGACAGCACCGCACCTCCGCCGTGCTGAACCTGGAGCGCTGCGACATCGATTCGCAGATGCGCGCCGCCGCCGCCTTCCTGAACGGGCTGTTCGACGCCGAGCGCGACCTCTGGTACCCGATCCTGGTGGTGGTGGACGAGGCCCAGTTGTTCGCCCCCGCCGCGGCCGGCGACGTGTCGGAGGAGGCCCGCAAGGCGACGCTGGGCGCCATGGCCAACCTGATGAGCCGCGGCCGCAAGCGCGGCCTGGCCGGGGTGATCGCCACCCAGCGCCTGGCCAAGCTGGCCAAGAACGTCGCGGCCGAGGCCTCGAACTTCCTGATGGGCCGCACCTTCCTGGACATCGACATGGCCCGCGCCGCCGACCTGCTGGGGCTGGAGCGGCGCCAGGCCGAGATGTTCCGCGACCTCGGCCGCGGCCGCTTCGTCGCCCTCGGCCCGGCCCTGTCGCGCCGGCCGATCGAGATCCGCATCGGCACGGTCGAGACCGGCGCGCGCTCGGCCAGCCCGAAGCTGCTGCCGATGCCCGAGACGCCGCCCGAGGACATGCACGAGCTGATCTTCAAGGCGGCCGAATCCGAGCCGCCGATGCCCCGCCCGACGCGGCCGCCGCCGCAGCCGCAGCAATCGACCGCCGAGCTGCTGGCCCAGCTGATCCGCAGCCGCCCCGACACCGCCCCGGCGGCGGAGGAGGAGCCGGACGCGATGACCCAGGCCGAGCGCGACGCCGCGATCGACGCGGTGCTGCGCGACCTGGTGGCGGCGGAGGATTCGGCCTTCCGCCCGATCGCGGTGCTGTACCAGGATTTCCTGGTGCGCTGCCGGATCCAGCGGGTCGGCAGCCGCAGCGCCCCGGCGCTGGACCTCGCCGGCTTCCGCGGCCGGCTGGCCGTGGCCCGGGCCGGGGTCGACACCGACACGGCGGAGAGCCCGGCCTGGCAGCACGCGACCGGGCTGGCGCGGGAGCTGCCGGAGGACATGCAGGGCATCTTCCTGCTGCTGGTCAAGGCGGCGATGGCCGGCGCCCCCTGCCCGTCCGACGCCACCATCGCCCGTGCCTACGGCACCCAGTCGGTCGGCCGCACCCGGCGCCTGTTGTCCTATATGGAGCAGCGCAACTTCATCGTCTGCCGCATCTCGGGGCGCGGCGGCCACCGCATCGTGGCGCTGCCGGACCTCGGCTGCGAGACCGCGCCCGGCGACCCAAATGCGCGGGAGGAGGCGAGGACCGTGGTCGATCGCGACGCTGCCGCGGCCGGCGAGGATCGCGCCACGGCCGACGAGATCGAAGCGGTTCCGCCCCTCTCCTGAGAGGCCTGCGGCATTCATACATCGCTGACGCGAGCTTCTATAAGTCGGACTCAAAAGAGGCGATGTGTGAATCCAATAGCCTGAGAGCCTGGGGCTGCGCCCCATGACGTCTCGATGGTCGCCGAATCGGAAACGCAGCCGGCGAGGCCACCTGACGGCGGCCTCGCGGCGTCCGTTGCTCACGGCCTCTTATCCGTCGCGCTCCCGTTCCCGAAGCCGGGGACAGGGCTGCCGTCGGCCGTGCCATTCTCAGGCAATCCCAGGCGCCGTGCCAGGGCGGGCGGCCTGAACAGGATGTGGCCGTGCTGCTTGGCATAGGCCGCCTGGCGCTGGAACTCGGCTTCGTCCGGATCGAGCTCGGCCGGTGGCGGCGGGGGATCGGGCGGCCCGGCTGCTGCGGCAGGCCCGGCGCCGCCGGGATCGGGCGGCCGGTCKTCCAGCTTGCGGAAGAGCCTGCCGCCGGGGGCGAAGATCTCGCCGGTGGTGGTGTTGAAGTTGTAGATCGTGTCCCCTGGCAGGCCGAGGTCGGCGGCCGGGATGGTGCGGTAGGTTCCGGGGGTAAAGTCGTATCTGGGCGGCGGCGGGGGCGGAGGGGCGGCCTGGCCGGGGACCTCGTCCCATGGCTTCGGKCCGGCGCCGGCCGGATCGGCCTTCGGCCCGAGAGCGGCGGCGAGGGCTTGGCGGGAGAGGCCGATGGCGCGGCCGAGGCGCCGGATCAGGACCTCGATCGGCAAGGCGGTGTCGGCGAGGTCGACGTCGATGCGATCGTCCTCGGTGAGCTTTTCCCAGAGCTCGGTGGTCAGCCGCTCGCGGGCCTCGGGCTTGACGACGGCGATGGCGCGGGAGAGGCGTTCGCCGACGGTCTTGCGCCGGCGGTCCTTCTGGTCCTGCCGCCGGTCCTTGCCGGCCGCGGCCCTGCGCTGCGCGTCCTCGCGCTGCCGGCGCAGCCTGGCCTTCAGGGCGATGGCGCGGCGGATGCCAAGAAAGAGATTGCTGAAATGGGTCTCGGCCTTCCCGGCGCGATCGAGATCGCCGGCCTTGAGGGCGGACATGCCCTGGGCCTGGAAGCCCATGGCCAGCGCCTCGGCGACATGGGCCAGGCGGGACAGCGTCGCGAGGTCGGCCTCGTCCGTGGCCGGCGAAGCGGCGGAGGGATTCCTGAACCTGGTGGTGCCATCGACCATTCCTGAATTAGAACAAAACAGGAACT
>NZ_JBFRCU010000057.1:0-47358 GCF_052113205.1 Inquilinus sp. YAF38
TCGGCGAAGGCTGAGCCGATGACGTTCTCGATGCTGCTGAAGCTGTCGCCCGCGGCATCGCCGCCCGAGGTGGTGCCGGTCGTGAGGCTGAGCGAGACCGCGGCGGCCGAGGCGGCATAGGAGGCGGTGTCGCTGCCGTTGCCGCCCTGCAGCACGTCGGCGCCGCCGAGGCCCTGGAGCGTGTCGTTGCCGTCGCCTCCGGCCAGGACATTCGCCGCGGCGCTGCCGGTCAGCGTGTCGGCGAAGGCCGAGCCGACCAGGGTCTCGATGCCGGACAGGGTGTCACCCGCGGCGTCGCCGCCCGCGCCGGTCCCGTTCAGCAGGTTGACCACGACCGCGGCGGCCGAGGCGGCGTAGGAGGCGGTGTCGCTGCCGGCGCCGCCCTGCAGGGAGTCCGCGCCGGCACGGCCCGAGAGCGTGTCGTCGCCGGCGCCGCCGTCCAGGGCATTCGCCCCTGCATCGCCGCTGATCGTGTCGGCGAAGGCTGAGCCGATGACGTTCTCGATGCTGCTGAAGCTGTCGCCCGCGGCATCGCCGCCCGAGGTGGTGCCGGTCGTGAGGCTGAGCGAGACCGCGGCCGCCGAGGCGGCGTAGGAGGCGGTGTCGCTGCCATTGCCGCCCTGCAGCACGTCGGCGCCGCCGAGGCCCTGGAGCGTGTCGTTGCCGTCGCCCCCGGCCAGGACATTCGCCCCGGCCTGGCCATCGATCGCGTCGGCGAAGGCCGAGCCGATGACGTTCTCGATGCTGCTGAAGCTGTCGCCCGCGGCGTCGCCGCCGGTCGCGATGTTGGTCGAGAGGCTGAGAGTGACGGCCGCGGCGGAGGCGGCATAGGAGGCGGTGTCGGTGCCGGCGCCGCCCTGCAGCGTGTCGGCGCCGCCGCGGCCCTGGAGCGTGTCATTGCCGTCGGACCCGACCAGGACGTTGTCCCCGGCATCCCCGGTCAGCGTGTCGGCGAAGGCCGAGCCGTAGAGCCTCTCGATGCCGGCCAGCGTGTCGCCCTGGGCATCGCCGCCCGTGCCGGTGCCGTTGACCGTGACCACGACCGCGGCCGCCGAGTCGAGGTAGGAGGCGATGTCGTCGCTGCCGTTGCCGCCCTGCAGCGTGTCGGCGCCGCCGAGGCCGATGAGCGTGTCGTCGCCGTCGCCGCCGTCGAGCACATTGGCCCCGGCATCGCCGGTCAGCGAGTCGGTGAGGGCCGAGCCGGTCAGGTTCTCGATGCCGGACAGGATGTCGCCCGCGGCGTCGCCCAACGAGGCGGCGCCGTTGACCGTGACCACGACCGAGAACGCCGAGGCCGCGTAGGAGGCGGTGTCGATGCCGTTGCCGCCCTGCAGCACGTCGGCGCCGCCGAGGCCCTGGAGCGTGTCGTTGCCGTCGCCCCCGGCCAGGACATTCACCCCGGCATCGCCGGTCAGCGTGTCGTTCAGGGCCGATCCGGTCAGGTTCTCGATGCCGGTCATGGTGTCGCCCGCGGCGTCGCCGCCCGAGGCGGCGCCGTTGACCGTGACCACGACCGCGGCGCTGGACCCGGCGTAGCTGGCCGTGTCGGTGCCGGCGCCACCGGTCAGCGTGTCGGCCCCGGCGCCACCCTGGAGCACGTCGTCGCCGGCGCGGCCGGTCAGCGCATTGGCCGCGGCGCTGCCGATCAGGGTGTCGTTGAGGTCCGAGCCGATGACGTTCTCGATCGCCGCCAGCGTGTCGCCCTGGGCGTCGCCGCCCGTGCCGGTCCCGGTCAGCAGGTTGACCGTGACGCCCGCGGCCGAGGCGACGTAGTTGGCGGTGTCGATGCCCGCGCCGCCATCCAGCGCGTCCGCCCCGGCGCCGCCGGCGAGCGTGTCGTCCCCGCCGGCGCCGGAGAGGGCGTTGGCCCCGGCGTCGCCGATCAGGACATCGTTGAAGTTCGAGCCGGAGAGATTCTCGATGCTGTCGAAGCTGTCGCCTGTCGCATCGCCGCCGCTCACGGCGGTGTTGGCAAGGTTGATCCCGACGCTCGCGGCGGAGGCGATGTAGTTGGCCGTGTCGCTGCCGGCCCCGCCTTGCAGGACGTCCGCACCGGCGCGGCCCGCCAGCACATCGTCGCCGGCGCCGCCGGCCAGGACATTCGCCCCGGCGCTGCCGTTGATCACGTCGGCGAAGGCCGAGCCGGTGGCGTTCTCGATGCTGCTGAAGCTGTCGCCCGCGGCATCGCCGCCCGACCCGATGTTGCTCGTGAGGTTGAGGATGACGCCCGCGGCGGAGATGGCATAGGAGGCGGTGTCGGTGCCGTTGCCGCCCTGCAGCACATCGGCGCCGCCGAGGCCCTGGAGCGCGTCGTTGCCGTCGCCGCCGGCCAGGATGTTGGCTGCGGCGCTGCCGGTCAGCGTGTCGGCGAAGGCCGAGCCGACCAGGGTCTCGATGCCGGACAGGGTGTCACCCGCGGCGTCGCCGCCCGCGCCGGTCCCGTTCAGCAGGCTGACGGCGACCGCCGCGACCGAGCCGGTGTAGTCAGCGGTGTCCGTGCCGTTGCCGCCGTTGAGGGCGTCGGCCCCGGCCCCGCCGTGGAGCGTATCGTCACCGTCGCCGCCGTTCAGCGCATTGGCCGCGGAGCTGCCGGTCAGGGTGTCGTTCAGGGCCGAGCCGGTGGCGTTCTCGATGGATGTCAGCGTGTCGCCCGCGGCGTCGCCGCCGGAGACGGCACTCGTCAGCAGATTGATCGACACTGCCGCGGCCGAGCCGGTGTAATCGGCGGTGTCTGCCCCATTGCCGCCGTTGAGGGCGTCGGCCCCGGCGCCGCCGCGGAGCACGTCGTTGCCGTCGCCGCCGGCCAGGACGTTCGCCGCGGCGCTGCCGACCAGCGTGTCGTTGAGGGCCGAGCCGATGACGTTCTCGATCGCCGCCAGCGTGTCGCCCTGGGCGTCGCCGCCGGTGCCCGTGCCGGTCAGCAGGTTGACCGCGACGGCCGCCGCCGAGCCCGTGTAGTCGGCAGTGTCGGTCCCGTTGCCGCCGTTGAGGGCGTCGGCCCCGGCCCCGCCGCGGAGCGTGTCGTCACCGTCGCCGCCGGTCAGCACATTGGCCGCGGCGCTGCCGATCAGCGTGTCGTTGAAGGCCGAGCCGATGAGGTTCTCGATGGCCGCCAGCGTGTCGCCCTGGGCATCGCCACCCGTGCCGGTGCCGGTCAGGAGGTTGACGGTGACGCCTACGGCCGAGGCGGCATAGGTCGCCGTGTCGATGCCCGCGCCGCCCAACAACGTGTCCGCCCCGGCGCCGCCGACGAGCAGGTCGTCCCCGCCGGCGCCGTCGAGGGCGTTGGCCCCGGCATTGCCGGTCAGGGTATCGGCGAGGTTCGAGCCGGTGATGTTCTCGATGCTGTTGAAGGTGTCGCCCTCGGCATCGCCGCCCGTCGCGGTGTTGGCGGCGAGGCTGATCGTGACGCCCGCGGCGGACGCGACATAGTTGGCCGTATCGCTGCCGGCCCCGCCCAGCAGCGTATCCGCGCCGCCGCGGCCCGCGAGCACGTCGTCGCCGGCGCCGCCATCCAGGACATTCGCCCCGATACTGCCATTGATGGTGTCGGCGAAGGCCGAGCCGATGATGTTCTCGATGCTGTTGAAGCTGTCGCCCGCGGCATCGCCGCCCGTCGCAGTGTTGGTCGACAGGCTGACCACGATGCCCGCCGCCGAGGCGGCATAGGAGGCGGTGTCGATGCCGTTGCCGCCCTGCAGCGTGTCGGCACCGCCGAGGCCAATGAGCGTGTCGTTGCCGTCGCCCCCGGCCAGGACATTGGCCCCGGCGTCGCCGGTCAGCGTGTCGTTGAGGGCCGAGCCGGTGATGTTCTCGATGCCGGACAGGGTGTCGCCCGCGGCGTCGCCGCCCGACGCGGCGCCATTGACCGTGACCACGACCGCGGCCGCCGAGGCGCCATAGGAGGCCGTATCGCTGCCGGTCCCGCCTTGCAGGTTGTCCGCGCCGCCGCGGCCCGCCAGCAGGTCGTCATCGGCGCCGCCGTTCAGGACATTCACCCCGGCATCGCCATTGATCGTGTCGGCGAGGGCCGAGCCGGTGACGTTCTCGATGCCGCTGAAGCTGTCGCCCTGGGCGTCGCCGCCCAACGCGATGTTGGTCGAGAGGCTGACTGCGATGCCCGCGGCGGAGGTGACATAGGTGATCGTGTCGGTGCCGGCGCCGCCGATCAGCGTGTCGGCCCCGGCGCCGCCGTTGAGCAGGTCGTTGCCGTCGATGCCGTCGAGGATGTTGGCCCCGGCATCGCCGGTCAGGCTGTCGGCCTGGTTCGAGCCGGAGAGATTCTCGATGCTGTTGAAGGTGTCGCCGGCGGCATCGCCGCCCGAGGCGGTGTTGGTGGCGAGGTTGATCGTGACGCTGCCGGTCGCGATGTAATAGGCCGTGTCGCTGCCGGTCCCGCCGCGCAGAACGTCCGCGCCGCCGCGGCCCGCCAGCTGGTCGTCGCCGGCGCCGCCGTCCAGGATATTCACGCCGGCATCGCCGTTGATGTTGTCGGCGAGGGCCGAGCCGAGGATGTTCTCGATGCTGTTGAAGCTGTCGCCCTGGGCATCCCCGCCCGTCGCGGTGTTGGATGAGAGGCTGAGATTGACGGCCGCGGCCGAGGAGGCATAGGAGGCGGTGTCGATGCCGTTGCCGCCCTGCAGCACGTCGGCGCCGCCGAGGCCCTGGAGCGTGTCGTTGCCGTCACCGCCGGCCAGGATGTTGGCCGCGGCGTCGCCGGTCAGCGTGTCGGCGAAGGCCGAGCCGACCAGGGTTTCGATCGCCGTCAGCACGTCGCCCTGGGCGTCGCCGCCCGCGCCGGTCCCGTTCAGCAGGTTGACCACGACCGCGGCCGCCGAGGCGGCGTAGGAGGCGGTGTCGCTGCCGGCGCCGCCCTGCAGGTTGTCGGCGCCGCCGAGGCCCTGGAGCGTGTCGTTGCCGTTGCCGCCGGCCAGGATGTTGGCCCCGGCGTCGCCGGTCAGCGTGTCGGCGAAGGCCGAGCCGACCAGGGTCTCGATGGCCGTCAGCACGTCGCCCTGGGCGTCGCCGCCCGTGCCGGTCCCGTTCAGCAGGTTGACCACGACCGCGGCGGCCGAGGCGGCGTAGGTGGCGGTGTCGCTGCCGAGCCCGCCCTGCAGCGTGTCGGCGCCGCCGAGGCCGATGAGCGTGTCGTCGCCGCCGCCGCCGTCGAGCACATTGGCCCCGGCATCGCCGGTCAGCGTGTCGGCCTGGGCCGAGCCGGTCAGGTTCTCGAAGCCGGCCAGGGTGTCGCCATCGGCGTCGCCGCCCGAGGCGGCGCCGTTGACCGTGACCACGACCCCGGCCACCGAGGCGCCATAGCTCGCCGTGTCGGTGCCCGCGCCGCCCTGCAGCGTGTCGGCACCGGCGCGGCCCTGGAGCGTGTCGTTGCCGGTGCCGCCGTCGAGGATATTGACCCCGAGGCCGCCGATCAGGACGTCGGCGACGGCCGAGCCGATGAGGCTCTCGACGCTGCTCAGCACGTCGCCCTGGGCGTCGCCCCCGGCGCCGTTGCCCGTCGTCAGGTTGACGGTCACCCCGGCACTGGACGCGGCGTAGGTCGCCGTGTCGGCGCCGAAGCCGCCGCTCAGCGTGTCGGCCCCGGCACCGCCGTCGAGCACGTCGCCGCTGCTGCCGCCCTGGAGGACGTTGCCCCCGGCATCGCCGGTCAGCACGTCGGCCTGGTTCGAGCCGGTGACGCACTCGACGCTGATCAGCGTGTCGCCCTGGGCCTCGCCGCCGGTGGCGACGCCGGTGGCCAGGTTGACGGTTACCCCGACAGCGGAGCCACCATAGGTGATGGTGTCGAAGCCGCCCTCGCCGTTCAGCACGTCGCCGAACTGGCCACCTTCGAGGATGTCGTTGCCGCCCCCGCCGTTCAGCGTGTCGGCGCCGCCGGAAACGTTGATGCCGGCATAGCTGTCGCCGTACAGGGCGTCGGCGCCATTGCCGCCATTGAGCGTGTCGTTGCCGTTGTACCCGGCCAGCGTGGTGTTGCTGTTCAGGACGGCGGTCAGGACGTCGACGAACATCGAGCCCAGCGCCGCCTCGAAGCCGGAGAGGGTGACGCCCCCGGTCGCGGTCCCGGTGGCCAGGTTGATGGTGATGCCCGAGCCCCAGACGCGAGCGTCGATGAGGTCCCCGGCGCCGGAGCCGCCGATCAGCGTGTCGGCGCCGCCGCTGATCTGGATGTAGTCGCTGCCGGCGCCGCCGTCGATCGTGTTGGCCCCGTTGTCGCCGGCGATCTGGTCGTCGAAGGCGCTGCCGATCAGGTTCTCGAAGCCGCTCATCTGGTCGCCGACGGCTTCACCGAAGCTGCCGAAGGAGTTCAGCGCCACCCCGACGGCCGAGGTGGCGTTGGCATAGCTGAGCGTGTCGATGCCGCCGCCGCCGTTCATGACGTCCTGGCCCAGGCCACCCCAGATGATGTCGTTGCCGCCGAGGCCGGAGAGCGTGTCGTTGCCGGCGAGGCCATTGATGATGTCGACGCCGTCCGGATTGGCCGGATTGCCCGGATCGGTCCCGGTGAGGATGTCGTTGCCGGCGGTGCCGTTGAGGGTCTGGGACACGGGTCGTCCTCCTGCCTTCGGGGCGCCACCGCCGAATTCTGCAGGAGCGGCCGAGCTGTGAATGCGCCCGGCTGGCCCGGGACTCAGAATGGTAAAATTTTAGCAGACGTTTTGCATATTCAGGTAGGACAAAATCGTCAGGATTGATCGTTTATTGCTTCTACGCGCGCGGTCGGGCAGCGGGATTTCGGGCATATCGCGTTGCCTCTCCCGCCTGGCGGGGCCTTTTCGGAATAAGAGAGCCCGCTCCTTTTTAGTCCCCCCTCCCCTTGCGGGAGGGGGGCAGGGGGAGGGGGCTGCGCGCGTCCGCGCGCGAATGCGCAGAAAACAGGTGGGACGGCCAGAGCCGGATGCCAGAGTTCAGGCCGGTCTTGACGGCGAAAACCCCCTCCCCCTAGCCCCCTCCCGCGAGGGGAGGGGGGACTCTCATTTCCTGCGTTCGATGCCTTTGCCAGGCCCAAGAGACATTCTGAATCGGTCTCGCAAGCGTCCGCTTTCGGGAGCTGCGCGGACGGCCGCCGCGGGACCGGGACGTTACTGCGCGTGGGCGGCGACGGTGCCGCGGTCCTGCGAGCCCAGGGCCTGGGCGTAGAGGGCCGGGTCGCTCAGCAGGTCGATGGCGACCTGGAGGTCGAGGTCGGCGTCGTGCACCTGCCAGGGGCAGGCGGCGCGCACGCGGCGCAGCGCCGCGTCGTCGTCCGGCGCCTGGAAACGCTCCGCCGCCACATCGGCCATGCGCGGCAGCTGGCCGGCGCGGAAGGCCTGGATCAGCGCCTTGGCGTCGGTGCCGGTGCCGCTGGTGCAGATGGTCGGCAGGATGCCCTGGCGGTGCCAAGTGTAGCCGGACGGCGCGTAGATCCGGCTCCAGGTCAGGAACAGCTCGCCATCGTTCGGCAGCCGGGTCACGGTCTGGACGCTGCCCTTGCCGAAGGAGGTGGAGCCGACCAGGATCGCCCGGTCGGCATCCTGCAGCGCCGCGGCCGTGACCTCCGCCGCCGAGGCGGAATGGCCGTCGACCAGCAGGGCCAGCGGCAGGTGGCCGGAGATGTCGCCGTCGCGGGCGCTGAAGCTCTGGTCGCTGTCCGGGTTGCGGCCGCGGGTCGAGACGATCTGGCCGTGGTCCATGAACATGTCGGCCAGCGCCACCGACTGGTCCAGCAGGCCGCCGGGATTGCCGCGCAGGTCGAGGACGACGCCGCGGGCCTTGCCATTGAGGCCGCGCAGCAGCCCGGTCACGGTGTTGCGGACCGCGGCGGCGGCGGTGGTGTTGTAGCGCAGCAGCTTGACGATGATGACGTTGTCGCGCACCTCGCTGCGCACCATGTTCTCGATCACCTTGGCGCGGGTCATGCTGACGGTGCGGCTGCTGCCCTTGGGCTCGCGCACGGTCAGGTCGACCTTGGTGCCGACCGGGCCGCGCATCAGGTCAGCGATCTCGTCGACCTTCGCATCCCCCACCGACACGCCGTCGATGGCGACGATCGCCGAGCCCTTCAGCAGGTTGGCGCGCGCGGCCGGCGTGTCCGGGAAGACGTCGCCGATCACCGGCCGGCCCTGCTCGTCCTGGCTGAGGGCGATGCCGACGCCGGTGTAGCCGTCGCGCTGGGCGCGGTCGTCGCGGGCGCGGTCCGGGTTGACGTAGCGGGAATAGGGGTCGAGATCGGCCAGCAGCGCGTCATAGACCGCCTGATAAGCCATCTCGCTGCCGGCGGAGGCGACCTTCGGCGACGCCAGCGAGGCCGAGTCGAGCGTCGAGGCGACCAGCGTGCCCCAGTCATAGGCGGCATCGGACCCGGGCGAGTCGAAATCCCCGACCACATGGCCGGCGCGGACCAGCTGCACCCGGCCGCCGTCGCGGCGGGCGCTGAGCGTGTCGTCGAGCTTGGACAAGCCGTTCAGCCCGTCCAGCGCCAGCGTCCCGAAATCCTCCTTGACCAGATAGACTTCCTGGATCCGGTCGAAGCCGACGGTGAACACCGAGGGGTCGGCGAAATGGCCGCCGTCGCGGGACTGCGCGTCGGCCTCGGGGGCCGGAGACTCCGGGGCGGAGGCGAGGCAGCCCGACAGCACCAGCAGCGCCGCAACAACCGCCGCCAACCGCTTCTGACGAAACACTTAATGGAACTCCGGGCCCGAGCTTTTCACGCCCACTCTATGCCAGGTACTTGACAGGAAAAAGGCATTATTGCAGCGCAGCAGGGCTGCGTTCAACGCCGAGGCCCGCGCGGCGGCCCGGACCCTGGTTTCCGGCCGGATCGGGGGCCTGATCGCATCCCGATCCGAGGGGGGCCCCGGCGCCCCTGTTCCGGCAGCGGCGGCAGGCCTTCGACATCGGCGCCATGGCCGGCATCGACCAGGGCGAAGACGGTGCTGCCGGTCAGCGGATCGGCCTCGGTGACGCGCACCCGAACCCGGGCGCCCAGCCGGAACACGCGGTTCCAGCGCCGGCCGACCAGGGCGTGGGCCGCCTCGTCATGGTCGTAATAGTCGTCCGGCAGGGTCGAGATCGGCACCAGCCCGTCGGCGCCCGATTCGTCCAGCTTCACGAACAGGCCGAATTTGGCGACGCCGCCGATCCGGCCGGGCAGGATCGCGCCGATCCGGTCCGACAGCCAGCTGGCCAGGTACCGGTCGACCGCGTCGCGCTCGGCCTGGGCGGCGCGGCGCTCGGTGACCGAGATGTGGCTGCCGATCTCCTCCAGCCGCGACAGCTCCTCGTCGGTGGCGCCGTCGGTGCCGAGATGCAGCAGCCGGATCAGGCCGCGATGCACGGTCAGGTCGGCATAGCGGCGGATCGGCGAGGTGAAATGGGCGTAGCGGGGCAGGGCCAGGCCGAAATGGCCGAGATTGTCCGGGCTGTACACCGCCTGGGCCTGGGCCCGCAGCACCATCTCATTGACCATCGGCTCTTCCGGCCGGCCCACCGCCCGCGCCAGGATCTGGCCAAACACCCGCGGCCGCATCACCTGGCCGAGCGACAGGGTGTAGCCGAGCGGCTCCAGGAACTCCTTCAGCGACTCGACCCGGACGCGGTCGGGCTGGTCGTGTACCCGGTACAGCGCCGGCAGGCTCTTGTCGCTCAGCGTCTCCGCCGCCGCGACATTGGCGGCGATCATGAACTCCTCGATCAGCTTGTGGCTGTCGAGCCGGGCCCGGATTCCGATCGAGGCGACGCGGCCATCCTCGCCCAGCTGGACCTTGCGCTCCGGCAGGTCGAGCTCCAGCGTGCCGCGCTTGTCCCGCGCCGCCAGCAGCGCCTGATAGGCGCCGTACAGCGGGGCGATCACCGGCTCCAGCAGCGGGCCCGTGGTCTCGTCCGGCTGGCCGTCGCGGGCGGCCTGCACCTGCTCATAGGTCAGCCGGGCGGACGACCGCATCAGCCCGCGGCGGAAGCGGTGGCGCACGAGGCGGCCATGCTGGTCGATCCACAGATCGGCGGCCAGGCAGGCGCGGTCCTCGTCTGGGCGCAGCGAGCACAGCCCGTTCGACAGCGCCTCCGGCAGCATCGGCACGACGCGGTCGGGGAAGTAGCAGGAATTGCCGCGCTCGAAGGCGTCGCGGTCCAGCGGCGACCCCGGCGGCACGTAATGGGCGACGTCGGCGATGGCGACGATCAGGTGCCAGCCGCCGGGATGATCGGGGTCGGGCTCGGCCCAGACCGCGTCGTCGAAGTCGCGGGCGTCGGCGCCGTCGATGGTGACCAGCGGGATCCGGCGCAGATCGACCCGGTTGCCCAGCGCGGCCGGCTCGGCGGCTTCGGCCTGGGCCAGCGCCTTGGGCCGGAAGTCGGTCGGGATGCCGGCGGTATGAATGGCGATCAGGCTGATCGAGCGCGGATCCTCGGCGTCGCCGTAGCGGGCGGTGACCACGGTGCGGCGCGGCCCGAGGCGATCGGAGGCCTCGACCAGCGCCTCGACCAGGTCGCCATCCTTGGCGCCGCCGGTGTCGCCCTCGCGCACCGGCCAGGTGTCGCGGGCGCGCTTGTCGGCCGGGACGATGCGGGCCTGGCCGTCGCGGCCACGGCGGAACACGCCGACGACCCGGACATCGGCCTGGTTCTCCAGCCGGCGCATGGTGCGGCCGGTCCAGCTGCCGTCCTCGTCCTGCTGCAGCCGCGCCAGCACCCGGTCGCCGACCGCCAGCGCGCCCTGGCCGCGGCCCTCGGCCGCCATGGCGATGCGCGGCGGCGGCTCGTCCTCCTCCCAGCGGATCGGCTGGGCCAGGGCCTCGCCGTCGGCGTCGATGGCGACGATGCGCAGCACCGCGACATTCGGCAGGGCCGCGGCGCCCGGTGCCCGCATGCGGCGGCCGCGGCGCTTCTCCAGCTGGCCCTCCTCGGCCATGTCCTGCAGCAGCTGCTTCAGCCGCACCCGGTCGTCGCCGGTGATGTGGAAGGCGCGGGCGATCTCGCGCTTGCCGACCGTGTCGTCGCGCGACTTCAGGAACTCGGCGATCTGCTCGCGCGTCGGGAACGGCTTGGCCGCCTTCTTGCCCTTGCCCAGCGGCGTCTTGGCCGGGACGACGGTCTTGACGACCTTCTTCCGCTTGATCGGCCGGCGGACCGGCGGCTTGCGGTTGGGCGGTTCGTTCATGGGGTGGGAGCCGCGGCAATACAGATGGCGGGCATCCGAACAGATTGCCTCTCCCGCTTGCGGGAGAGGTCGGACATCCGAAGGATGTCCGGGTGAGGGCATAGCGGCCTCTCCGAAAACACCACTTTGCCAGGAGTGAGCGCGTGATCCGCCCGGTCCTGAAACAGCGATCCCGGTGTCGCGGCCGAGCCGCCCTCACCCGGTCTCGCTGCGCGAGCCCGACCTCTCCCGCAGGCGGGAGAGGCAACAAGACATGCCTGCAGGGAATGCCGATCGAGCCGGCTGAGAGAACCCCCTCCCCCTAGCCCCCTCCCGCGAGGGGAGGGGGGACTCAAATAGATTCGGTGGATGGGGGAGGAGGCTATGGTCACTCCGCGGCCTTGCCCTTGCGGGCGGTGGCTTTCTTGGGGGCGGATTTCGCCTTGGCCGGCGCTTTCTTCGCGGTCGCCGCCTTGGCCGGAGCCCGGCCGCGGCCGCCCTTGGCGGGACCCTTCGCCGCCTTGGCGGCCAGCCACTCGATCGCCTTTTCCACCGTCACCGCCTCGGGCTCGACGCCGCGGGGCAGCGAGGCCATGACCTTGCCGTGGCGGACATAGGGGCCGTAGCGGCCGGCGAACACCTTGATCGGCTCGCCGCCATCGGGATGCGCCCCGACCTCGCGCAGCGGCTCGGCGCTGGGCCGGGCCTTGGCGGCGTCGGCGGCCAGCAGGTCGACGGCGCGGTTCATGCCGATCTTCAGCACATCCTCTTCCGGCGGCAGGTTCTTGTACTTGTCGCCATGCTTCAGATAGGGCCCGTAGCGGCCGATGCCAGCCAGGATCGGCTCACCCGATTCCGGGTGGCGGCCGATCTCGCGCGGCAGCGACAGCAAGGCGAGCGCCTCCTGCAGCGTCATCGCCATCGGGTCCTGCGCCTTGGTCAGCGAGGCGCGCTTCGGCTTCTCGCCCTTGGCCGCCTCGTCCTTCGGCCCGAGCTGGGCGTAGATGCCGTAGGGGCCCTTGCGGATCGACACCGGCAGGCCGGTCTCAGGATCGTCGCCGAGCAGGCGCGGCAGGGCCGAGTCCTCGGCGCCGCCGTCCTCGCCCGGGGCGCCGAGCGGCCGGGTGAAGCGGCATTCCGGATAGTTCGAGCAGCCGATGAAGGCGCCGGTGCGGCCGAGCTTCAGCCCCAGCCGGCCCTTGGCGCAGGACGGGCACAGCCGCGGGTCGGTGCCGTCGCCCTTCGGCGGGAACAGATGGTCCGACAGCGCCTCGTCCAGGGCCGAGATCACGTCGCCGATCTTGAGGTCCTTGGTGCCCTCGATCGCGGCGTGGAACGCGGCCCAGAAGTCGCGCAGCACCTGCTTCCAGTCGAGCTTCCCGCCCGAGATGTCGTCGAGCTGCTCCTCCAGCTTGGCGGTGAAGTCGTATTCGACGTAGCGCTTGAAGAAGTTCTCGAGGAAGGCGGTGACGATGCGGCCGCGGTCCTCCGGGATGAAGCGCTTCTTCTCCAGCCGGACGTACTCCCGGTCCTGCAGCACCTGCAGGATCGAGGCGTAGGTGGAAGGGCGGCCGATGCCGAGCTCCTCCATCCGCTTGACCAGGCTGGCCTCGGTGAAGCGCGGCGGCGGCTGGGTGAAATGCTGCTCGGGGGTGGTCTTGCGGCGGTCGACAGCGTCGCCCTTCGCCATCGCCGGCAGGCGGCGCTGGCTCTCATCGGCATCTTCCCCGGGGGCCACCGGGTCGTCGCGGTCCTCCTGGTAGACCTTGAGGAAGCCGTCGAAGCGGATGACCGTGCCGACGGCCCGGAACACCGCGGTCTGGCGGGCATCGGCGACGTCGACGATGGCCTGGTCCATCACCGCCGATTCCATCTGGCAGGCCATGGTCCGCTTCCAGACCAGCTCATACAGCCGCAGCTCCTCGCGCGACAGGGCGCGGGACACCTCCTCCGGCCGGCGGCGCAGGTCGGTCGGGCGGATCGCCTCATGCGCCTCCTGGGCGTTCTTGGCGGTCGATTTGTAGACCCGCGGCTGGGGCGGGACGTAATTCTGGCCGTACATGCTGCCGATCGCCTGGCGCGCCTGGGCGATGGCCTCGCCGGCCAAGGTCAGGCCGTCGGTCCGCATATAGGTGATCAGGCCGACGGTCTCGCCGCCGATGTCGACGCCTTCGTACAGGCGCTGGGCGGTGCGCATGGTCTGGGTCGCGCTCATCCCCAGCTTGCGCGACGCCTCCTGCTGCAGGGTCGAGGTGGTGAAGGGCGGGGCGGGATGGCGCCGCACCTGCTTGGTCTCGACCGAGGTCACGGCGAAGGCCAGCGGGTCGATCGTGGCCACCGCGGCCCGGGCCGAGGCCTCGTCCGGCAGGTCGAACTTGTCGAGCTTGCGGCCGTTCAGATGGGTCAGCCGAGCGGTGAACTCCTCGCCCTTCGGGGTGCGGAACACCGCCTCGATGCTCCAGAATTCGCGCGCCCGGAACCGCTCGATCTCCAGCTCGCGCTCGCAGATCAGCCGCAGCGCCACCGACTGGACGCGGCCGGCGGAGCGGGAGCCCGGCAGCTTGCGCCACAGCACCGGCGACAGGGTGAAGCCGACCAGATAGTCCAGCGCCCGGCGGGCCAGATAGGCCTCGATCAGCTCCTGGTCCAGGTCGCGCGGATGGGCGACGGCGTCGAGGATGGCCGATTTGGTGATCTCGTTGAAGGTGACCCGGCGGATCTCGACGTCCTTCAGCCCGCGGCGGTCGCGCAGCAGCTGCTGGACATGCCAGGAGATGGCCTCGCCCTCGCGATCCGGGTCGGTGGCCAGCAGCACGCGGGTGACGTCCTTGGCGGCGCGGGCGATCTCGTCCATGCGGGACTTGCCGCGGTCGGCCAGCTCCCAGTCCATGGCGAAGTCCTCGTCGGGCCGGACCGACCCGTCCTTGGCCGGCAGGTCGCGGACATGACCGAAGCTGGCCAGCACCGTGAAGTCGCGGCCGAGATATTTATTGATCGTCTTGGCCTTCGCGGGCGACTCGACGATGACGAGGGTCTGGTCTGCCAAAGCGCCACACTCAATCTTTACGACGGCGTCGCCGGAGGGGCGGCGCCAGGAAAACCACGCCGCGCCGCGGGGCGCTGCGTCAAAGCAGACTGATCCGGTTGCCGGGCTGGCGCTCGATCCGACCGGCGAGTTCGAGCTCCAGCAGCACGGTCAGCACCACCGGCGGAGACAATTGGCAATCGCGCAACAGTTCGTCAACCGCCGTTGGCGTCGGCGACAGCCGTTCCAGCACCTCGGCCATCGCCCGGGCGCGGTCGGCCTCGGCCCCGTCGCCGCCCTGCGGGACGGCAATGGAGAAGGGGCGAGGGGCCATGGGCGACGGTTCCCGCAGCAGCGGGGCGGAGATCTGCGGCGCCAGCGCCTCGAGCACATGCTCGGCCGATTCGACCAGGGTGGCGCCGCCGCGGATCAGCCGGTTGCAGCCCTGGGCGCGGGGGTCGAGCGGCGATCCCGGCACCGCCAGCACCTGTCGGCCCTGCTCGGCGGCCATGCGGGCGGTGATGAGCGAGCCGGAGCGCAGCGCTGCCTCGATCACCACGATGCCGAGCGACAGGCCGGAGATCAGCCGGTTGCGGCGCGGGAAGTGGCGCGCGGTCGGCTGGGTGCCGAGGGCGCATTCCGCCACCGCCAGCCCTGATTGGCCGAGGCGGTCGTACAGCCCGGCATTCTCCGGCGGGTAGACGATGTCGAGGCCGCCGGCCAGCACCGCCAGCGTGCCGGTGGCGAAGGCGCCCTCATGTGCCGCGGTATCGATGCCGCGGGCGAAGCCGGAGACCACGGTGAAACCGGCCTCGCCCAGCTGCCGCGCCATGTCATGGGCGAAGCGGCGGCCGTTGAGCGAGGCGTTGCGTGCCCCGACGATGCCGACCATCGGCCGGGCCGCCAGATCGCCGCGGCCCAGCAGCGACAGCACCGGCGGTGCGTCCTCGATCGCGGCGAGAAGCTCGGGATAATCGGGCTCGCAGACGGCGACGAGGCGGCCGCCGATCCGGGCCAGCGCCTCCAGCTCGCGCTTCGCCTCGGCGACGGAGGGGGGCTTCAGCCCGGCCCGCCGGCCGCCGCGGCGCGACAGCTCCGGCAACGCCTCGATCGCGGCGGCGGCCGAGCCGTAGCGGTCGATCAGGGCATTAAAGGTGATGGGCCCGACGGCATCGGTCCGGGCCAGGCGAAGCCAGTCCAGCCGTTCGGCTTCGCTCAAGGGTCGCCGGGGCGTCGTCATCCCGCCAGCTTCGCGGCTGGGCGCCGGCCGGGTCAATCGGCAATTGGGCCGGGAGGGAGCATGCCTCCCTCAACTGTCATGCCCGGGCTTGACCCGGGCATCCAGGTAATGTCGAAGCCGCTCCGGGTGGCCCCCTGGATTGCCGGGTCAAGCCCGGCAATGACAGAAAAGGAGGGGCGCTGAACCGGGTCGAGGCTCTCAGCCCGCCGCTGTCTTCTTCTGGCCGATCTTCGGCTCCTCGCCGCGCAGCAGGCGGCGGATGTTGCCGTCGTGGCGGATGAACACCAGCACGGCGATGAACAGGGCCAGGGCGGCGCGGGGCAGGTCGGTCCAGACCGCGCCGAAGATCGCCACGCCGGACAGCGCCAGGGCCAGGACCGGCGCCGCGGCGACCGAGGTCAGCGAGGCCAGGGACGAGTAGCGGAACAGCAAGGCCATCACCAGCCAGATCAGGCAGCACAGCGCGCCGACCGGCCACATGATGGCCAGCAGCGTGCCCAGCGCCGTGGCCACGCCCTTGCCGCCCTTGAAGCCGAGCCAGACCGGGTAGTTGTGGCCCAGCATGGCGCCGCCGCCGGCGATCACCGCCAGCATCGGATCGAACAGGCCGGCGACCAGCACCGCGGCCGCGCCCTTGCCGCCGTCCAGCAGCAGCGTCGCCAGGGCCAGGCCCTTGTTGCCGGTGCGCAGCACATTGGTGGCGCCGATGTTGCCGGAGCCGATGCTGCGGATGTCGCCCAGCCCGGCGGCCCTGGTCAGCACCAGGCCGAACGGGATCGAGCCGAGCAGATAGCCCAGCACCGCTGCGGCGGCGAGCACCCAGGTCGAGGTGGGGTCGAATGAGGACATGAGCGAATCCGTTCCTGCGCCGCTCCATCATGGCGATTTTCCCGGCCGGGGGAACGGCGATGTCGGGCGAGAGCACAATGGTTTGAGGCCGGACCGCTCCGGCGCGATCAGCAGGAGCGAGAGGATTTCGGATGTTCGCGTTGCCTCTCCCGCCTGGCGGGAGAGGCAATCTGTTCTGCCGAGCCCGATCGTACCGGCGAGATCCGATTCAAATAAACCGCTCTAGGCGGCGTGGTTCAGGTGGCGGATGCGGCGCAGCTGCGGGAACCAGGTCGACCACAGCCCGGCCACCGCCATGGTGCCGAGGCCGCCGACCACCACCGCCGGCACCACGCCGATCAGCGAGGCCGAGATGCCGGAGCGGAACTCGCCGAGCTCGTTCGAGGCGCCGACGAAGACCATGTTCACCGCATTCACCCGGCCGCGCAGCGCATCCGGCGTCCACAGCTGGATCAGGGTCTCGCGGATATAGACGCTGACCATGTCGAAGGCGCCCATCAGGGCCAGCGCCACGATCGACAGCCAGGGCAGGGTGGAGGCGCCGAAGATGCAGGTGGCGGCGCCGAAGCCGGCGACGCAGGCGAACATGATCAGCCCGGCCTGGTCCTCGATCGGCCGGCGGGCCAGCCAGATCGCCACCACCAGCGCGCCGATGCCCGGGCCGGCCCGCAGCAGGCCCAGACCCCAGGGCCCGACCTCGAGGATGTCGCGGGCAAAGGCCGGCATCAGCGCGGTGGCGCCGCCCAGCAACACGGCGAAGAGGTCGAGCGAGATCGCGCCCAGCACCACCTTCTCGCCCCAGATGTAGCGGAAGCCGGCCCCCAGGCTGTCCCAGCTCGCCGGCTCCGGCACAGTCTTCTGCGCCGGCTTCGGGATCAGCGTCACCAGCCCGATCGAGACCGCCATCAGCACCATGGCGAGGGCGTAGGGCATCTCCGGCGCCACGCCGTACAGCAGGCCGCCGATCACCGGGCCGCTGATGGTGGCGATCTGCCAGGATGAGGAGTTCCAGGCGATCGCGGTCGACAGCTCCGCCGGCGGCACCAGGTTGGGCAGCAGCGACTGCACCGCGGGGCCGAGGAAGGCGCGGGCGATGCCGAAGCCGGCGAGGACCAGGAAGATCGGCCAGACCCGGTGGTCGCCGCCGATGGTCAGGACCAGCAGCGCCAGCGCGCACAGGATCTCCGCGCCGATGCAGACGGCCATGATCCGGCGGCGGTTGTAGCGGTCGGCCGCGGCGCCGGTGACCAGCACCAGCAGCAGCGACGGCAGGAATTGCACCAGCCCGACCACGCCGAGATCGAACGGATCGCGGGTCAGGTCGTAGACCTGCCAGCCGACGGCGACGCTGATGAACTGCACCGCGAAGGTCGCGATCAGGCGGGCGGTCCAGTAATAGGCGAAGCCGCGGTGGCGGAAGATGCTTCCGGATGCGGCGGCAGAGGGATCGGCGGTCATCGGCGGCGCGTGGAAGAGGGGCGCCGACCATAACGGGTCATGATGGGTGACGGAACCCGGATCGCCGGATGGCTGCCCGGCGATCCGGAACTGGGGTCAGTCGATGGCGTCGCCGGTGGCGTCGAACGGGGCGGCGACCGGATGGCCGACGATCGGCACGGCCTTGACCACGGCGCCGGTGACGCGGAATGGCGCGGCGACGACGCCGCAGCCGGCCAGGGCGACGGCCGCGGCGGCCAGGGCCAGCCAGCGGGCGTGTCGGCGGTGAGCGCGGGTGATCATCTCTCGTCCTTGCTTCCGGGATGGGAACGGCGTCGGTGCCGACATCATAACACCCCTGCCGCGGCGATGGGGCAGCGCCGACGCCGCGATGGGATGATCACCTGATGCGGAACGGCCGAGTTAGCCGAGGCTGCAAGTTTACCGAGAGTTTAGGCGCCTTACCAAGAATTAAGATGCTCCGAAGGGGCGATTCATGGCGTTCTCTTTCTGCGCGGCACTGTCGGATGTGCCGTTTCAACACGGCTCCCGGGAGCGCAAGACTATGCGGAAACTTATCCTCGCCGGCATCATGACGTTGGCCCTGCCCGTCGCTGCCTTCGCCCAGACCTCGGGCACGGACGCCACCACCACGCCGGCGGCAACCGCCCACAAGACCACGCATCACACGGCCCACCACCGTGCGCACACCACCAAGCATGCCAGGAAGCATGCCAGGACCCACAAGAAGACCAGCTCGACGATGGCGGCCCCGTCGTCCACCCCCGTGAACTGATCGCTTCTCTCCCCCTTCCAGCGATCGTTCATGAAACCCCGGCGTCGGGCCTCGGCGCCGGGGTTCTTTCAGCCAGCAAGACGAGCTCGACGACGGCGGTGCCGTCGTCCACCCCCGTGACCTGATCGCATCTCTCCCCCTTCCAGCGATCAGTCACGAAACCCCGGCGTCGGGCCTCGACGCCGGGGTTCTTTTTATTCAGCGATCAGCCGCGATGAAGGGCGTCCGTCTCAGCGGATGCTCTCGGCCAGCAGCTGGTTGCGGATCTCGACATGCGGATAGCCGGTCACCGTGGCGGAGCGCCCGATACGGCCGGTGTCGCCCGGCACCACGACGGTCCAGGCCTCGGTCGCCGTCTGCAGCCGGAACGAGGTGACGCCGCCCAGATGACTGACGCCGTCGACATGGCCGGTCACCGTGATCGGCGTGTCGGTGGCGTATTCGCGCGGATCGCCGGGGGCCGGCCCGCTCGGCATCGCCGTGACGGCCGGGTGCCGCGGCTGCACGCCGCCCTGCACCACATAGGGCTGCTGCATCCGGGTGTTGGGGTCGACCGGATAGGTCAGCGGCTCGGCCATCACCGGGGCCGGCGGCGGGGCGACGACCGCGGGGGGCGGCCGCACGATCGCCGTCGGTGCCGGCTGCACGATCGTCGGGGCCGGTGACGGCACGATCACGGTCTGGGCCATGGCCGGCGCTGCGATCAGCAGCGCGGCCAGGGCGGCGGCAGACGCCGCATGGACAGTCTTGGCCATGTCTCTGCTCTCCGTCTTTCAGGGCGCCCGAGCACGACGAACCCTTGCGCGACGCAGCCCGTGGGTGCGCCCGCCTCGCCGGCGCGTGACGCCAGCCTCTATCCCCCTAATAACGCCCGGAAGCGGGTTTCGGTTCACCGAGCCAGTCGCGCAGCACCGATTCGCCGTCGGCGCCGCACACCGGCGGGGCGTGGCGATAGCTGACCGGCGTCTCCGACAGCCGGATCGGGCTGCCGATCAGGGCGACCGGTTCCGGCGCCAGCGGATGCGGCATCTCGATCCGCATGCCGCGGGCCACGACCTGCGGGTCGGCGAAGACTTGGTCGATGGTGTTGATCGGGCCGCAGGGCACCTGCCGGGCCTCCAGCGCCTCGAGCCAGAAGCCGCGCGTCTTCCCGGCGATCAGCCCGGCGACGATGGGCACCAGCACCTCGCGGTTGCGCACCCGGGCCTGGTTGGTGGCGAAGCGCGGGTCGGCCGCCAGCTCCGGCCGGCCGGCGACGGCGCAGAACTTGGCGAATTGCGGATCGTTGCCGATCGCCAGGATCAGGTGCTCGTCCTCGGCCCGGAACGCCTGGTAGGGCACGATGGTCGGGTGGCCGTTGCCGGTGCGCGGGGTCGGCACGCCCGAGGTCAGGTAGTACTGGCCGGCGTTGGACAGCCAGGCCACCTGGGTGTCCAGCAGCGCCAGGTCGACCATCTGGCCGCGGCCGGTGCGGCGGCGGTGCTCGAGCGCGGCGAGGATGCCGATGGTGGCGTAGGTGCCGGTCATCAGGTCGGCGATGGCGACGCCGACCTTCATCGGCTCGCCGTCGACCGGGCCGGTCAGGCTCATGATCCCGCCCATGGCCTGGACCAGATAGTCGTAGCCGGCCCGCGCGGCATAGGGGCCGGTCTGGCCGAAGCCGGTGATCGAGCAGTAGACCAGCGCCGGGAACTCGTCTTTCAGGTCATCGTAGCCGAGGCCGTAGCGGGCGAGGTCGCCAAGCTTGTAGTTCTCGACCAGCACGTCGGCTTCGGCCACCAGCCGGCGCAGCAGGGCACGGCCGTCCTCTTGCGTGAAGTCGATGGCGATCGACCGTTTGTTGCGGTTGGCGCTGAGATAATAGGCGCTCTCGCTGGTGTCGGCGCCGTCGGCATCCTGCAGGAAGGGCGGGCCCCATTTCCGCGTGTCGTCGCCGACGCCCGGCCGCTCCACCTTGACCACGTCGGCGCCGAGGTCGCCCAGGATCTGGGTGGCGCTGGGGCCGGCCAGCACCCGGGTCAGGTCGAGCACCTTGAGGCCGGCCAGGGCGCCGGCGGGGCTGTCGGTCATTCTCGGGGACTCCTCCATGCTCCGTTCTGGTTAGCCCAGGCGGGGCGGGGCCGCAATCGGCCCGGACCTCGAGGGATCATGACCCCAGGTTAAGACCTTCCTCCTTTTTGGCAGGGGCGTATCGGTGGTATAGGCCATAGCCTTGAGCTCCGAAGAAGAGCCAGCCCAACAGGGGGATACACAAGATGCAAGGCTTCTCCAGGGTTCTTATCCGCAGCCTGCTGGCGGCAGCGCTGCTGGGCGGGATGTCGCAGATCGCCGCGGCCGAGATGGTGCTGAACGCCGGCAACAGCCAGGAGCCGGAATCGCTCGACATCCACAAATCGTCGGGCGTCAGCGAGGCGAACGTCCAGAACGACCTGTTCGAAGGCCTGCTGACCCAGGACGCCAAGGCGCAACCGATCCCGGGCGCGGCCGAGAGCTGGACCGTCTCCGACGACGGCAAGACCTACACCTTCAAGCTGCGCGCCGACGGCAAGTGGTCGGACGGCTCGCCGGTGACGGCGGGTGACTTCGTGTTCGCCTGGAAGCGCCTGCTGGACCCGAAGACGGCCAGCCCCTACGGCTACTTCATCGACCAGGTGGTCAACGCCAAGGACATCCGCCTCGGCACCAAGCCGGCCGACACGCTCGGGGCCAAGGCGGTCGACGACCACACGCTGGAGGTCACGCTGACCGGGCCGACGCCGTATTTCCTGTCGACGCTGACCCATCACGCCACCTTCCCGCTCAGCCAGACCAATCTCACGAAGTTCGGCGACGAGTGGGTCAAGCCGGGCAACATGGTGTCGAACGGGGCCTACATGCTGGCCGAGGCGGTGCCGCAGTCGCATGTGAAGCTGGCCAAGAACCCCACCTTCCACGACGCCGCCGACGTCAAGATCGACACCGTCAACTACTTCGTGACCGAGGATGTCGACGCCGAATTGCAGCGCTTCAAGACCGGCGAGCTCGACTACACCTACACCCTGCCGAACCAGCAGATCCCCAATCTGAAGCAGACCATGGCCGACGAGGTGCGGATCGTTCCCTATATCGGCACCTACTACTACACGGTCAACCTGACCCACGAGCCCTGGAAGAGCCATCCGGAGCTGCGCCACGCTTTGTCGCTGGCGATCGACCGCGACGTGATGGTCGGCAAGATCACCCAGGGCGGCGAGCTGCCGGCCTACACCTTCGTGCCGCCGGGAATGAGCAACTTCGCCGCCTGGACGGCGAAGGAGGCCGGCGAGACCCAGGCCCAGCGCGACGCCGAGGCCAAAGAGCTGTTCGCCAAGGCCGGTTACGGCCCGGACAAGCCGCTGACGGTGGAGATCGCCTACAACACCTCGGAAAACCACAAGAAGATCGCCGTCGCCATCGGCGCGATGTGGAAGCAGAAGCTCGGCGTCGACACCACCCTGACCAATCTCGAATGGGGCACGATGCAGAGCGCGCTGCGAAAGAAGGAGTACAAGGATATCGGTCGCACCTCCTGGATCGGCGATTTCGACGACCCCAGCAACTTCCTCGACCTGTTCCGCAGCACCGCCGGCGAGCAGAACTATCCGAACTATGCCAGCCCGGACTACGACAAGCTGATGGATGCGGCTGTGGTCGAGGCCGACCCAACCAAGCGGGCCCAGATCCTGGCCCAGGCCGAGCAGCTGTTCATGGCCGACCAGGCGATCATCCCGATCTACTACTACACCAGCAAGCGGATGCTCTCGACCAAGGTGAAGGGCTGGCAGGACAACGTCCTGGACAACCATCTCAGCCGCTGGCTGACGGTCGAACGGTAGGCCGTTTCCGAGCCGTCGGATCGGGCCCCGCCTCCCACCCGGAGGCGGGGCCTTTCAATTTTCAGCCTTTCCAGAACGGCCTGAGCGCTTCGCGGTCGGCGGTGCTGCGCTCCAGGCCGAGGTCGCGCAGCTCGTGGTCGCTCAGCGTCCACAGCCGCGGGCGGGTGCGGGACCGGCGCAGCCAGACCGCGACCAGTTGCATGAGGCCCGTGGCGAGGCCGGGACGAGCGGGGGCAATCCGACGCTCGAGGGCGTAGGTCGACATGGTGTGTCTCCTGCTTGAAGGAAGGTGGGGGAGGGCCGGCTAGCGGCGCAGGCCCCAATGCGCGCGCAGCTCCTGGTTGAGCTCGACCGCGCGCTCCTCGGGGAAGAACAGGCGCGCGCCTTTCAGGTCGACCCGCCGGCGGGTGCCCGGGATCGTCTCGGCCAGCCAGTGCGACCACTTCACGTCGAAATAGACATCGTCGGTGCCCCAGACGATCAGGGTCGGCGCCGTCAGGGTGCGCAGCCGGTCCTCGACCGCCAGCGTATGCCGGCTGTCGAAGGCGGCGAGGAAGCGCCGGAAGTCGTCGGTGCGCGCGTCACTGCGCACCAGCGGCCGAAGATAGGCCTCGATGTCGTCGTCGGTCACCCGCTCCGGATGCTCATAGGCCGGGCCGAGGGCCTGGGCCGAGCGGTAGACATCCTTGTCCGCCAGCATCGCGTCGAGAACACCGCGCAGCCCGCCGGAAGCGGCCATGGCCAGGAACGGCTTGAACGCCTCCGGTGGCCAGTTGTCATGGGCGTCGCAGTCGGTCAGGGCCAGGCTGCGCACGCGCTCGGGGTTGGTTGCCGCGAAGATCTGGGCGATGCCGCCGCCGCTGTCATTGCCGACCAGGTCAGCCTGCTCGATGCCGAGCGCGTCGAGAAATTCGCGCAGCATCACCGCGTTGGCGGTCACCGACACATCCTGGCCGGGCCCGGTCTCGGTGTCGCCATGGGCCAGCAGGTCGACGGCGATGCAGCGGCGGATGTCCGACAGCTGCGCCAGCTGATGCCGCCACAGATGGCCGTTCAGCAGCACGCCGTGGACGAACAGGGCCACCGGCCCGGCGCCGGCCTCGGCATAGGCGACGCTGCCCGACGGGGTGTCGACGCGGCGCTTCTCCATGACCGCTTCCAGGGAGCGCATCGCTCACTCCCCGCCAGCGGTCGCGGCGTTGGCCTCGCCCAGCGCCCGGGCGCACTCCTCGCAGCACACCTCCACCGTCTGGCCGCCGATCGTCACCTTGATCGTCTCGGCCTCGAGCTCGCAATCGCAGGCCGCGCAGGTTCTCTCGCTCATGGGGCTTCTCCGGTTCCGCCCGATGTCCGGGCAGGGACAGAAGACGCTTTCCGCCGGGTCGGCCGCTGTCGGAATCTTTAGGGACTTGCGGCGAGGCTGGTCAGCGCAGGCGGACGGAGCGCTGGAACTCCGCCGGGGTGCGGCCATAGGCCTGGCGGAAGGCGGCGCTGAAATGGCTGTGGCTGGAGAAGCCGAGATCGAGGCCGAGCGCGGTCAGGTCGTCGTATCGGCCCAGCAGGTCCAGCGCCTGTGCCAGCCGCAGGCGCAGCTGGTACCGGTACAGCGGCATGCCCTCGACCTGCCGGAACACCTGGGTCAGGTAGACCGGCGAGACGCCCACTTCGGCCGCGATCTCGGCCAGGGTCCAGCGCCGCGCCAAATCGGCGGACAGCGCCAGCTTGGCGCGGTCGACCAGCTTCTGCAGGCCCCGGCTGGCCCCGGCCTGGTGCGAGGTGCGCTCGCCGATGGCGCGCCGCACCAGGGTCAGCGCCAAGGTCTCCGCCTCCAGCGTTTCGGCCGCGTTCCGCTTCAGGCTGTGCCGCAGCAGCGCCACCAGCGCCTGGCTGCGCGCATCGATCCGCAGCCGCTGTGGGCGGAACGCTGTCGTGGCGCCCTCGTGCAGCAGCTCCGCCGGCGCCAGCTCGCGCAGCAGCGCGTCGTCGACCACCAGGTCCAGGCAGGCATCGCCGCCCGCGACCGGATGGCTGGTCCGATAGCCCTCGGCCGGATTGAAGAACACCACCTGGTTGGCCTCGGCCACGGCGTCGTCGGTGCCGAGATGGCGGACGAAGACCCCGCGATAGGGGAACACCAGATGGGCGGAGTGCGCGCATTCCTCGGCGCTGCGATGCCGGCACGTGCCGTCGCAGACGACGTCGCGGATGGCGACGACCTCGGTCTGCAGCAGGGTTTCGGCAGAGACATCCGACATCGTGCTGCGGCGGATGCCGCCTCCGGCAGGGCAGGGCTTGTCGCCGATCATACCCTGCCGGCTGGCATCAGGCGAGGCTCAGCCGCGCCAGAACGGTTTCCGCGCCTCGACCACGGCATCGCCGCGGTCGAGGCCGAGGTCGCGCAGCTCGTGGTCGCTCAGCGAGTCGAGCTGGCGTCGGGTTCGCGCGCGCCGCAGCCACAGGCTGAAGGTCTGCCGCAGCCCGGCGAAGGTCGCGGGATGGGGCAGGGCAGAGCGGGGAACGCGGCGCTCGACAACGCGCGTCGACATGGAAGGTCTCCTGGTGGCCCGCAGCCGGCGGGGCACGATGCCCGGACGCCGCAATTGCGGGATTGCATTCGCAGATTGATCCGAGCATGATATCGGTGCAATCACAGTATTGCTCTCGGAGCAATTTAGATGCTGGATGATTTCCGCCGCATTGCCGACGCCGTCGCCGGCGAGATCGCCTCGGGGCAATTGCGCCCGGGCGACCGGCTGCTGCCGCAGCGCGACTTCGCCTATCGCCGCGGCATCGCCGCCTCCACCGCCGCCCGGGTCTATGCCGAGCTGACCCGGCGCGGGCTGGTGTCGGGCGAGGTCGGGCGCGGCACCTTCGTCCGCGCCGCGGCGCCGGTGCCGGCCTCGGTGCTGGCCGAGCCTTGGCAGGCGCCGATCAACCTCGAATCCAGCTTCCCGATCCTGGCCACCCAGCCGGCGATCTTGGCGCAGAGCCTGCAGGGCCTGCTGCGGCCCGACGTCTTCGGCGGCATCCTGCAGGCGGTGCCGGCCTTCGGCACATCGGCCGTGCAAGGCACGGCGGCGGAATTCCTCAGGCGCCCCGGCTGGGACCCCGACCCGGCCTTCATTCTGTTCACGGGTAATGGGCGGCAGGCGATCGCCGCGACCCTGTCGGCGCTGGCGCCGATCGGCGGGCGGATCGGGATCGAGGCGCTGAGCTATCCGGTGATCAAGGGCATCGCCGCCCGGCTCGGCATCTCCCTGGTCCCGATCGCGATGGACGAGGACGGGCTGCGGCCGGACGCGCTGGATGCCGCGCATCGGGCCGCGCCGCTGCGCGGCGTGTATGTCCAATCGATGCTGCACAACCCCCTGGGCATGACCATGCCCGCCGGCCGCCGCGCCGACCTGGCGTCGGTGCTGCGCCGCACCGGGCTGGTGGCGATCGAGGACCGGGTGTTCAGCTTCCTGGCCGAGGACGGGCCGCCCCTGGCGGCGCTGGCGCCGGACCATGTCGTCCTGGTCGACAGCCTGTCGAAACGGGTGGCCCGCGGCCTGTCGATGGGGTTCGCCGTCGCGCCCCGGGCCCTGGTCGAGCCGCTGGTCAGCGCCATCCGGTCCGGCCCCTGGGCGCCCGGCGGCTTCGAGTTCGCGGCGGGGATGCAGGTGATGAAGGACGGTACGGCGGCGGTTCTGGCCGCGGAGAAGCGCCAGGATGCGCAGGAGCGCCAGGTGATCGCCCGCGAGGTCCTGGCCGGGTTCGATCTGCGCGGCGACCCGCGGGCCTACCATCTGTGGCTGGAGCTGCCGGAAGGCTGGCGGGCCGAGGCTTTCGCCGCCGCGGCCGCCCGCAAGGGCATCGCTTTGACCCCCGGCCCGGCCTATGCCACCGGCCCGGGCCACGCGCCAGCCGCGGTGCGCCTGGCCCTGGCCTCGCCGCCGCCCGAGGTGCTGCGCGAGGCGCTGGAGACCCTGGCCCGGCTGGCGCGGGCCGCGCCGGACCGGATCGCGGTGGATTAGAGGGTCGGCGGCGCCCCGAACTGCAGCGCGTCCAGCGCGCCCTGCAGAATCCAGGCGGCGGCGGCGGTGTCCACCGCCTTGGCGCGCTTCTTCCGGGTGACGTCGAACTCGATCATCTGGCGTTGCACCGCCATGGTCGACAGCCGCTCGTCCCAGAAGGCGATCGGCAGCTCGCGCAGCTTCAGCAGGTCCTTGGCGAAGGCGCGCACCGACTGGCAGCGCGGCCCTTCGCTGCCGTCCATGTTGACCGGCAGGCCGATCACCAGCCCGGCGACGCCGCGGTCGTCGACGATGCGCAGCAGCTCGTTGGCGTCGGGCGTGAACTTGGTGCGGCGGATGGTGCCGATCGGCGAGGCCAGCGACAGGCCGGGGTCGGACACCGCCATGCCGATGGTCTTTTCCCCGAGATCCAGGCCGATCAGCCGCCCGCCGGGGGGCAGCCGGGGCTTCAGGTCGCGAAGATTGCAGACCGCCATATCGGGTGATACCTTCCGCGCCGTTTTCCCGTCGGCCGTGCCCCGCGGTTCCGGCCCCATGCCGGCCCAGGTCGGCCTCCGCTCCCCGGAGATGACTACGACATGTCGCTCGACAGAGCCACCGTCGCGAAGATCGCGCATCTGGCCCGTATCCGCCTCGACGAGGCGGAGCTCGATTCCATGACCGGCGAATTGTCCGGCATCCTGGATTTCGTCGAGCAACTGGCCGAGGTGAACACCGACGGGGTCGAGCCGATGACCAGCGTGGCGCAGCAGGGGCTGCGGCGCCGGCCGGACGAGGTGACCGACGGCGGCTACCCGGAGAAGGTTCTGGCCAACGCGCCCTCGGCCAAGGCCGGGTTCTTCACCGTGCCGAAGGTGGTCGAGTGATGTCGAAGCCGACCCACTTCACCCTCGCCGCCGCCCGCGACGCGCTGAAGAAGCGCGAAATCTCCTCGGTCGAGCTGACCACGGCGCATGTCGCGGCGGTGGAATCCCTTCGCGGGCTCAACGCCTTCGTCACCGAGACGCCGGACAAGGCGATCGAGATGGCCAAGGCTTCCGATGCCAGGCTCGCCCGCGGCGAGGGCGGCCCGCTGGAAGGCCTGCCGATCGCCATTAAAGACCTGTTCTGCACCGAGGGCGTGCGCACCACGGCCGGCAGCGCCATCCTCGGCAACTTCGTGCCGCCCTATGAATCGACTGTCACCAGCCATCTGTGGCGCGACGGCGCGGTGATGCTGGGCAAGCTGAACATGGACGAGTTCGCCATGGGCTCGGCCAACATCACCTCCGCTTACGGCAATGTCGAGAACCCGTGGCGGCGGCAGGACGGCAGCAACGCCAAGCTGGTGCCGGGCGGGTCCTCCGGCGGCTCCGCGGCCTCGGTCGCGGCGCGCATGACGCTGGCGGCGACCGGCACCGACACCGGCGGGTCGATCCGCCAGCCGGCCGCCTTCACCGGCATCGTCGGCATCAAGCCGACCTATGGCCGCTGTTCGCGCTGGGGCGTGGTCGCCTTCGCCTCCTCGCTCGACCAGGCCGGGCCGATGGCGCGGACCGTGCGCGACGCGGCGATCATGCTGCGCTCGATGGCCGGCTTCGATCCGAAGGATTCGACCAGCGTCGATATGGCGGTGCCGGATTTCGAGGCGGCGCTGACCGGCGACATCCGCGGCCTCAAGGTCGGCATCCCGAAGGAATACCGGGTCGACGGCATGCCGGCCGAGATCGAGCGCGTCTGGAGCCGAGGCGCCGAGTGGCTGCGCGATGCGGGGGCTGAGATCGTCGAGGTCTCGCTGCCGCACACCAAATACGCGCTGCCGACCTATTACATCGTCGCCCCGGCCGAGGCGTCGTCCAACCTGGCGCGCTATGACGGCGTGCGCTACGGCCTGCGCGAGACCGGCAACAGCCTGAACGAACTGTACGAGAACACCCGCGCCGCCGGCTTCGGCCGCGAGGTCAAGCGCCGGGTGATGATCGGCACCTATGTGCTGTCGGCCGGCTATTACGACGCCTACTACACCAAGGCGCAGAAGCTGCGGACGCTGATCGCCCGCGACTTCACCGAGGCGTACAAGACGTGCGACGTGATCCTGACGCCGACGGCGCCCAGCACGGCCTTCGCCATCGGCGAGAAGCAGGACGATCCGATCGCGATGTACCTCAACGACGTGTTCACCGTGCCGGCGTCGCTGGCCGGGCTGCCGGGCCTGTCGGTGCCGGCCGGCCTCGGCGATGACGGGCTGCCGCTCGGGCTGCAGTTGCTCGGCCGGCCGTTCGACGAGGAGACGGTGCTGCGCGTCGCCGAGGTGATGGAGCAGGCGGCCGGCTTCACCGCCCTGCCGCAGACCATATCCTGACCATGACCGGCTTCGTCATCCGCCGGCTCGAAGCTGCGGATGCCGCGGCCTATCGCGAGATTCGGCTGGAGGGGCTGGAGCGCCATCCCGAGGCGTTCGGCTCGACCTATGAGGCCGAAGCGGCGCTGTCGCCGGAGGATTTCGTCCGGCGCGTGACCGAGGTGCCGACCTTCGCCGCCGAGCGCGATGGCCGGCTGCTTGGCCTCGTCGGACTGGCGCGGGAGAGCGGGGTCAAGCGCCGCCACCGGGGCACGCTGATCCGGATGTATGTGCGGCCCGAGGCGCGCGGCAGCGGCGCCGCCGACGCGCTGGTCGAGGCGGTGCTGGACCATGCCCGGGCCGAGGGGCTCGACGCGGTGCTGCTGGCCGTGATCACCGAGGCTGAGCCGGCCCGTCGGCTCTATGAGCGGCACGGCTTCAAGGTCTATGGCGTCGAGCCGGGCGCGCTGCGGATCGGCGATCGCGCCTATGACGACGAGCTGCGCATCCGCTTCCTGTAAGCCTCTGGCCGTCCAGACTGTCGCCGGTACGTGCTGCGGCTGAAGGACTGGATGGCCACGCTTCGCTCGCCATGACGGTGTGGGGCCATGTGCCTGCTCTCTGAAGCATGCGGCGGGATGATCGCCGGGTCTCTGATCGCCCGCCGGCCGCAGGACATTTGACGCAGGCCGGCGCGCTTGCGCCGACGCCTTGGCCGCGTCAAACATCGCGGCTCCCCCTTCAACCCGCTCCGCAACGGGAGAGTGCCGTGCCCTTGAAGCTCCACACCGTGATCTGCAGCACCCGGCCGGCCCGGATCGGTCCGGTGGTCGCCTCCTGGTTCCAGGAGATCGCCGCCGGCCATGGCAAATTCGAGGCCACGCTGGTCGACCTCAAGGATTTCGACCTGCCGGTGTTCGACGAGCCGGAGCATCCGCGGATGCAGCGCTATGTGCATGAGCACACCAAGCGCTGGGCCGCCAGCGTCAGCGCCGCCGACGCCTTCGTCTTCGTCACGCCGGAATACAATTTCGGCCCGCCGCCGGCACTGCTGAACGCGCYGAACTACCTGTACCTTGAGTGGAACTACAAGCCGGCCGGCTTCGTCAGCTATGGCGGTGCGTCGGGCGGCATGCGCGCGGTCCAGGCCGAGAAGCTGACCCTGACCACGCTGAAGGTGGTGCCGTTGACCGAGGCGGTGGCGATCCCGATGGCCTGGAATTCGGTGGCCGACGGCAAGCTGAACGTCCCCGAGGGCCAGGCGAAGGCCGCGACCGCGATGCTGGACGAACTGGCCCGCTGGGCCGAGGCGCTGAAGCCGCTGCGGGCAAAGTAAGCTTTTTACTGTCATGCCCGGGCTTGACCCGGGCATCCAGAGATGTCGAAGCCGTTCTGGGTGGCCCCTGGATTGCCGGGTCAAGCCCGGCAATGACAATTTGTAGAATCAGCTCGTTACCCCGCATGGATCCACAGGATCTCCGCCTCGAACGGCCCATCCGAGAGGACGGCGTGCGGGGTGCGGGCGTCGAAATAGAGGCTGTCGCCGGCGGCCAGGCGGAACGGCGCCTCGCCGGCGAGATGCATCGTCACTGCGCCGAACAGGACGAAGAGGAACTGCTGGCCCTCATGCTGGTCCAGCGGGCCATAGTCGAGCAGGCTCCGGGCCTTGACCCGGGCGCGCACCGGGGTGATGCGCTTCTCCGCCAGATCGGCGGCCAGCAGCTCATGGCTGTAGCTGCGGGTCTCGTGCCGCGGCCCGGTGCCGGCCCGGGTCAGGCTGCGCGCCGCCGCGGCCGGCCGGGCGTCGCCGAACAACCCGGCCAGGTCGATGCCGAAGCCCTGGGACAGCTTCAGCAGCACCTCGACCGTCGGCGACATCCGGCCATTCTCGATCTTCGACAGGGTCGACTTGGCCAGGCCGGTCTGCTCGGACGCCGCCTCCAGCGTCCAGCCGCGGGTCCGGCGTAGCGCCTTCAGCCGCGGGCCGAGGCTCTGGGGCGCGTCATTGTCCATGCGCGCAAGCTAAGCATGCGCCGCCGAGTCCCGCATCTGTTTCCGATCGGAAAATCCTGATTGCGAAGCCGCGGGCGGCGGCGTAGGAGTCGGAAAACTCCGGACGGGTGCGGTCATGGCGGACAACTTCGACGTGGTCATCATCGGCGGCGGCGCCATCGGCAGCGCCATTGCCTGCTTCCTGATGCTGGAGCCGGGCTTCGACGGCACGGTCGCGGTCATCGAGCGCGACCCGACCTACCGCACCGCCTCCTCGGCGCTCTCCGCCTCCTCGATCCGGCAGCAATTCTCCACCCCCTTCAACGTCGCGGTCTCCCGCTTCGGGCTGGAGGTGCTGAAGCACCCGGAGCGCTGGCTCGAGGTCGAGGGCGAGGTGCCGGATTTCGGCTTCCACGAGAAGGGCTACCTGTTCCTCGCCACCCCGGCCGGGCTGCCGGTGCTGCAGGCCAACCACGAGATGCAGGTGGGCGAGGGCGTCGCCGTCGACCTGATGGCGCCGGACCAGCTGGCCGAGCGCTTCCCCTGGCTGAATGTCGACGGGCTGTCGGCCGGCTCGCTCGGCCTGGCCGGCGAGGGCTGGTTCGACGGCTACAGCCTGCTGCAGGCGTTCAAGCGCAAGGCCCGGTCGCTCGGCGCCACCTACATCACCGACACCGTCACCGGCATCGACCGGGCCGGCGGAAGGGTGACCGGCGTGACCCTGGCGCAGGGCGGCCGCATCGGCTGCGGCACACTGGTCAACGCCGCCGGGCCGCAGGCCGGCAAGGTCGCGGCGCTGGCCGGCATCGCCCTGCCGGTCGAGGGCCGCAAGCGCTGCGTCTTCGTCTTCGACTGCCGCCAGACGCTCGAAGGCTGCCCGCTGGTGATCGACCCCTCGGGCGTCTGGTTCCGGCCCGAGGGCAACCTGTTCATCTGCGGCGCCCCACCGACGGGCGAGGACCCGGACACCGAGGATTTGACGGTCGACCACGGCCTGTTCGACGAAATGATGTGGCCGGCGCTGGCCGAGCGGGTGCCGGCCTTCGAGAGCCTGAAGGTGGTCAATGCCTGGGCCGGCCATTACGAGATGAACACGGTCGACCACAACGCCATCATCGGGCCGCATCCCGACCTGCCGAACCTGATCTTCGCCAACGGCTTCTCCGGCCACGGGCTGCAGCAGTCGCCGGCCGCGGGCCGCGGCGTGGCCGAGCTGATTGCCCATGACGGCTTCCGCAGCCTCGACCTGTCGCCCTTCGCCTTCACCCGGATCCTGGAGAACCGGCCGATCGTCGAGCTGAACGTGGTCTGACGGGCGGCCGGCCTGTAGCATCGGCCGGCACGCATAGGGAGGCCGCACCAATGGCCGAGATCGAAGCGAGGCTCACGGCATTGGAGCTGCAGCTCCCGGCCCCGATCAAGCTGCCGCCCGGCGTAAGCTTGAGCTTTCCCTGGGTCCGAATCCATGGCGACCGGGCCTATGTCTCGGGCCATGGCGCCCTGGCGCCGGACGGGTCGCTGGCGCCACTGCTCGGCAAGGTCGGGCAGGAGCTGACCGAGGAGCAGGGGTATCAGGCCGCGCGGCTGACCGGCCTCGCCATCCTGGCCAGCCTCAAACAGGCGCTCGGTGACCTCGACCGCATCACCGCCTGGCTGCGTGCCTTCGGCATGGTCAACGCGGCGCCCGGCTTCAACCGCTATCCCCTTGTGATCAACGGCTTCACCGACCTGATCGTCGAGGTCTTCGGACCGGAGCGCGGGGCGCATTCCCGCTCCGCCGTCGGCATGGCCGGCTTGCCCTTCGGCCTGGCGGTGGAGATCGAGGCGGAGGTTGCTATCCGGCCATAGCGCGGCAGCGGCGAAAGCCTTGACACGGCACCCCCATCCGCGCTCCCTGTCTCGCTTCCGGACGGTTTGAGTGCGAGCGGTTCCATGTACACGGTCGAGGGCGAGACGGGCACCTGGGAGACGGTGATCGGGCTCGAGGTCCATGCCCAGGTCATCTCCAAGGCCAAGCTGTTCTCCGGCGCGGCCGCAGATTTCGGCGCGGCCCCGAACAGCCAGGTCAGCCTGGTCGATGCCGCCATGCCCGGCATGCTGCCGGTGATCAACGATTATTGCGTCGAGCAGGCGGTGAAGACCGGCCTCGGCCTCAAGGCGCAGATCAACCGCCGCTCGGTGTTCGACCGCAAGAACTACTTCTATGCCGACTTGCCGCAGGGCTACCAGATCAGCCAGTACAAGGATCCGATCGTCGGCACCGGCGAGATTGTGCTCGACCTGCCGGACGGGTCGGCCCGCACCGTCGGCATCACCCGGCTGCATCTCGAGCAGGATGCGGGCAAGAGCCTGCACGACCAGTCGCCGCGCGAGACCTTCGTCGACCTGAACCGGTCCGGCGTGGCGCTGATGGAGATCGTGTCGGAGCCCGACCTGCGCAGCCCGGACGACGCCTCGGCTTACTTGCGCAAGCTGCGCTCGATCCTGCGCTATCTCGGCACCTGCGACGGCAACATGGAGGAAGGCTCCATGCGCTGCGACGTCAACGTGTCGGTGCGCAAGGTCGGCGACACCGCCTTCGGCACGCGCTGCGAGGTCAAGAACGTCAACTCGATCCGCCACGTGATGTCGGCGATCGAGTTCGAGGCGCGGCGCCAGGTCGAGATCATCGAGGGCGGCGGGTCGATCAACCAGGAAACCCGGCTGTGGGACCCGAACAAGGGCGAGACGCGGTCGCTGCGCACCAAGGAAGATGCGCATGACTACCGCTATTTCCCCGACCCGGACCTGCTGCCGCTGGTGCTGGAAGACGGCTATGTCGAGCGCATCGCCCTGACCCTGCCGGAGCTGCCGGACGAGAAGAAGGCGCGGTTCATCAGCGAATACGGCCTGTCGGCCTATGATGCCGGGGTGCTGGTGGCCGAGCAGGCCAAGGCCTTCTTCTACGAGCGCGCGGCCAAGGGGCGCGACCCGAAGCTGGCGGCGAACTGGGTGATCAACGAGCTGTTCGGCGGCCTGGCCAAGGCGGGTCGCGAGATCGAGGACAGCCCGGTCTCGGCCGAGCAGCTGGGTGGGCTGGTCGACCTGATCGCCGACAACACCATCTCCGGCCGCATCGCCAAGGACGTGTTCGCCGAGATGATGGAGACCGGGCAGGATGCCGGCGCCATCGTCGAGGCCAAGGGGCTGAAGCAGGTCACCGACACCGGCGCGATCGAGGCGGTGATCGACCAGGTGATGGCGGCGCAGGCCGACAAGGTGGCCGAGTACCGCTCGGGCAAGGACAAGCTGTTCGGGTTCTTCGTCGGCCAGGTGATGAAGGCCTCGGGCGGCAAGGCCAACCCGGCCATGCTGAACGAGCTGCTGAAGACCAGGCTGAACGGTTGATCCGCTCCGCCGGCATCGCCGCGTGCGATGCCGGCGAACCGAACGGCTAGGCTGGAGCGGCCGACTTGGCCAGTGCCCCCGCGAGCTTGGCCGAGGCGTAGCCGAACAGCGCCCCGATCACCATCGAGACGATCAGCAGGATCAGCGGGTTGCCGGCGCTGACCGTGGTCAGGCGCTGCAGCGGCCCGACGCCAGCTGCGTCCGCGCCCTGATGCAGCGAATAGGCCACGGTCGCGGCATAGCCATAGACATTGGCCGGGACCACCGACAGCAGGTCGACCGAAGCGACGATCACCAGGAAGAAGACGGTGACGCCGACGACGATGGCCGGCCACACCGTGCCGAGCGCGGGCATCGGGACCTTGACGATGATCAGCAGCGCGATCCAGGCGACCACGGCGCCATAGACGTTGCCGGCGATCGTCTTGGTCAGCGCCTTGTCGTCGGCACCGGAGTGGAAGAAGCACCCCCAGGCGATGAATCCGGCCCAGACCAGGACGAAGCCGCTGAGCGGCCCCAAGGCAAGGAAGGCCCATACCGCCCCGAGCACCGCTATGCTCAAGGACAGAGCAAACAGTTTGGACATGGCGATTTTCCCCCAAATCAATATTATTGTTTTCAGGCGGAGGCATATTATTGGATGCAAATCGTCCGGATTCCTACTGTAACAAAGTATGAGTTCTTCGGCCGATCGAGGGCTGAGTTCCTAGGTCGTGGCCCGGCCATCCAGCCGAATTCTTCCGGTGGTGGCGGCGCGCATCCCTCGGTTCGCGTCCTCCGGCCTTTCGGCTATGGTCGCCGGATCGGCGGCGCAGCGGAGAGTGCGGATGGATGAGACGTCTTCGGCCCTCCACCTCGGCGCCGCCCTCGCCGTCGGCCTGATTATCGGGCTGGAGCGCGGCTGGACCGACCGGGACCGGCCCGAAGGCCGCCGCGCCGCCGGCCTCCGCACCTTCGCCATCACCGGCTTCGGCGCCGGCGTCGCCGCGTTCCTGGCGCCCGATCTCGGGCCCGGCCCGCTGCTGCTGTTCCTGGCGGCGATCGGGGCCTACATGCTGGCCGCCTATTGGCGCGACAGCGGCGGCGGCCTGGGCCTGACCACCGAGGTCGCGCTGCTGGTCACCGCCCTGCTCGGCGCCGCCGCCGGGGTCGGGCGCGACCTGGAAGGCATGGGCGGTGCCGTGATCGTGGCCCTGCTGCTGCGCGAGAAGGCTCGGCTGCATGGCTGGCTGGAGCGCTTTACCGCGGTCGAGACCGCGGCGGCGCTGCAGTTCCTGTTGATCGCGGTGGTGGTGCCGCCCTTCCTGCCGGACCGGACGCTCGACCCGTGGGAAGCGATCAACCCGGCCAAGATCTGGTGGCTGGTGGTGCTGGTCGCCGGCCTGTCCTTCGCCGGCTACGCCGCCGTGCGCATCGCCGGCGCCCGGGTCGGGACGCTGCTGACCGGGCTGCTGGGCGGGCTGGTCTCCTCCACCGCATTGACCCTGGTCTTCGCCCGCCAAGCGCAGGCCGCGCCGCAGGCAGCGCCGGCGCTGGCCGCCGGCATCGTCGCCGCCTGGGCGGTGATGGTGGTGCGCGTCGCCCTGCTGGTTCTGGTCCTGCACCCGCCACTGGCGCTGGCCTTGGCGGCGCCCCTCGCCGGCGCCGCGGTGGTGGCGATCGGCAGCGGCCTGTGGCTGTGGCGGGCCGCCGCCGACAAGACCAGCGAGGCGCCGCCGCTCGGCAATCCGCTGGACCTGTGGTCGGCGCTGAAGATCGTGGCGCTGATCACGGCGGTGCTGCTGCTGTCGAAGGTCCTGGACGACACGCTCGGCGTCGCCGGCCTCTATCTGCTCGCCGCGATCTCCGGCCTGGCCGATGTCGATGCGATCACCCTGTCGGCGGCGCGGCTGGCCCGGGGCGGGCTCGACATCACGGCCGGCGCCACGGTGGTGCTGATCGCGGCCGGGGTGAACACCCTCGTCAAGGCCGGACTCGCCGTCGTCCTGGGCGGCCGGGCGATGGCGCTGCGCATCCTGCCGGCGACCGTCGCCATGCTGGCCGCCGGTGCGGCCGGCTTTGTCACCATCTGATGTCTCGGGCCTTCTCGGAAACGGAAAGCCTGGTCTCCGACGATTTCGCCGGGGCGATCTACCGGATCCGGCATGAAGGCTGAGCGCAAACCGACGGGAGGCAGGGTCATGCTCAAGCGGATACTGGCGGGGCTGGCCCTGCTGGCGGTTTCCGGGACGGCGACTTCCGACGCTGCATGGGCGGCGGGGGACAGCATCGCCGGCCGGGCCAAGGCCCGGCAATGCGCGGCGTGCCACGGACTCAGCGGCCTGGCCCGGATGCCGGGTGTCCCGACCATCGCCGGCAAGAACCCCATCGATCTCGAGAAGCAGTTGAAGGCTTTCCGCAGCGGCGAACGCACCGATCCGCAGATGTCGGCCATCGCCAAGCAGTTGAGCGATCAGGATATCGAAGATCTTGCCGCCTGGTATTCCGGCATCCGGTTCTCCGCACCGGAATAGGGACGTCGGCCCAGATGCGAGACAGGCCACACCGAACGGGTGTGGCCTGTCCCAAATGCCGTCGGTCTGCACATCGCCCTCGGTTGAACCTCCCCGGACGAGCCGCTCGGCCTCTGATTTTTAACGAAATGCCTCAGATTGAATAAAATTTATATCAATCTTCGCGGGTGTCTGTAATCTTCATACCCTGAAACACCCGGAGAATGACTGAAAACCGATTCCGGTCCTACCTGCAAATTGAGGGTGGCAACCTGACCCAAATGGACTATCTTCATCAAGACGCTGGCTCAGCCAGTCGGGTGCCGCGACACAAGGCCGATTCCCTCTGTGTCCAGTCGAGGATCGTTCCCGAGATGGCGGATGATCTCCCGGACCTGATCGCGAGAATCTACGACGCGGCGCTTGACCACGGTCTGTGGGATTCGGTTCTCAACGATCTTGCCTGCCTGTTCGCCGATGGCCACGCCAGCCTGTACCTGCTGCACGAATCCGACACCGCCGAGACCACATCCTTCGAGGCGCTGGCCGCGACCAGCCGCTGGGACCAGGCCTTCCTCGACAGCTATGGCCAGCATTTCTGGCGGCTGAATCCGTGGAGCGAGCGGGTCCTGAACCGCGCCGTCGGCGAGGTCACGATCAGCGACACGCTGGTGCCGCGCTCCAATCTGGAGCGGACCGAATTCTTCTCCGATTGGCTGCGGCCGCAGCAGCTGCTGTCCGGCGTCGGTGGCACCTTCCTGCGCCGCGGCGGCGTCTCGGCCCATGTCAGCGTGCTGCATGCCGATCCGGTCACGACGGAGGAGACGGCGCGGCTGGCGGAGTTGATGCGCAGGCTGCTGCCTCATTTCGCCCGCGCCGCCCAGGTCCATCAGCGGCTCGGCGACGTGGTCACCCAGCGCGACGCGCTCGAGACCGGCCTGGACCGCCTGTCGATCGGCGTGATCCTGACCGATCCGACCGGCCGGGTCTCCTTCTCCAACCGTGCCGCCGAGACGCTGCTGCGGGCCGGCACCTCGTTGCGGGTCGACCAGCGCGGCCTGCTCTGCGCCTCGCAGCCGAACGAGACCACGAAGCTGCGCCAACTGATCGCCGCGGCCTCGATCGTCCTCGACGATCCGCGGACGGAGCCGGGTGGCGGGCTGACCCTGTCGGATACGGGCGGCGGCGATCAGCTGGCGGTCCTGGTCACGCCGGTCAGCCGCAACCGGCCGCTGCTGAGCCTGACCGCGCCCAAGGCGGCGATCTTCATCGCCGCGCCGACATCGGCGAACCAGCTGTCGCAGCCGGAGCTGCGGCGGCTGTACGGCCTGACCCTGACCGAGGCGCGGATCGCCGGCGAGCTGGCGACCGGCCTGTCGCTGAAGGCGATCGCGACCCGCCTCGACGTCAGCTACGAGACGATCCGCAACCATCTCAAGAAGATCTTCCTCAAGACCCGCACCAACCGGCAGTCGGAGCTGGTGCGCCTCCTGCTGCGCAACCTGCCGGCGCTCGGCAGCCGCACCGCGGCGGAATAGCCGCGCTCAGGCTTTCAGAACATTCTCCGCCAGAACATCAGCACCAGCGTCGCCACGCCGGCGGCCAGGATCAGCAGCATCACCCATAGGAAGGCGCCCGGATCCTGTAGCCCCGGCAGGCCGGCGACGTTCATGCCGAAGATGCCGGTGATCAGCGTCATCGGCAGGAACACCGCGGTCAGGATGGCCAGCACCAGCAGGCTGCGGTTCATCGCCTCGGCCCGCTGCGCCGCGATCTCCTCCTGCAGCATGCGGGCGCGGTCGATCACCTCGTCCACGCCGCGGGCGGCGCGACGGAAGCGCTCGGCGGCGGCGGCCAGGCCGGCGCGGCCGGCCGGGTCGGCCCAGCCCGGCATGTCGTCCAGGCCGGCGGCGACCACGGCACCCTCGGGCAGCAGATGGCGGCGCAGGGTCGCGGCGCGGCGGCGGATGCGGCCGAGTGCCTGGCGGTCCTCGACCGTGCGGCTGGTCGACCGGTCGTCCAGCACCCGGTCCTCGATGCCGTCGACCTCATCCATCAGCTTCTCGACCGTCGCCTCGGCCTCCGCCGCCAGGTGCCCGGCGATCAGGGCCAGCATGCCGAGCGGGGTCTCCGGTGCTCTCCCCGCGGCCAGGCTGCGGCGGATCTCGTCGACCACGCGCAACGGGTGGCGTCGGCCGGTGACCAGCAGGTTCGGCCCGACGCAGAAGCGCAGGCGGCCGATCTGGTCCGGCTCGAAGGCGAAATCATGGTGCAGCCCGTTGGCGGCGCCGACCAGCCAGCCGTCCAGCCGCTGCATCTGGACCCGGTCGGGCCCGTCCAGCAGCCACTGCGCCACGGCCGGCGGCAGGGTGCCGTGGCGGCCCAGCCAGTGCCGGGCGCGGGTATCGGTCAGCTTCAGATGCAGCCAGACCCAGCCCTCACCCACCTCCGGCAAGGGATCGACCCCGGTCTGGCGGCAGGCGCCGGACTCGGGGTCGAAGCGGTAGGCGGCGGCGACGGCGTCGCCGAAATGGAAGCTGACCGGCGCTGCTCGCACCGCCTCCAAAGTCCGGTCCCGGATCAGAACAGGTGCCGCAGCAGCCAGTAGAGCGTGCCGGCCAGGGCGATCGAGACCGGCAGGGTCAGCACCCAGGCCATCAGCAGGTTGCGGATCGTGCTCCATTGCAGGCCGGAGCGGTTCGCCGCCATGGTCCCGGCGACGCCGGAGGACAGCACATGGGTGGTGCTGACCGGCAGGCCGTACATGTCGGCGGCGCCGATCGTCGCCATCGCCACCAGCTCGGCCGAGCCGCCCTGGGCGTAGGTCAGGTGCTCCTTGCCGATCTTCTCGCCGACGGTGACGACGATGCGTTTCCAGCCGACCATGGTGCCGAGGCCCAGCGCGATGGCGACCGCCACCTTGACCCAGTCGGGGATGAACTTGGTGGCCTGGTCGAGATAGCCGCGATACTGGGTCAGCACCTTGCCGTCATCGGCGCTGAAGGCGGGCGAGCTGGTCTTCGCCATCTGCTTCAGCGCTTCGGAGGTCAGGTACATGTCGTTGCGGATGTTGCCGGTCTGCTCGGCCGGCACCGAGGCCAGCGAGCTGCGGCCGGCGACGCTGCGGTCGATCTCATGGGCCAGGGCGACCAGCGCCGGCACCGTCTCCGGCGCCAGGGTCCGGTCGCGGACATAGGCGGTCACCGCCGCCCGTGCATCGGCCGGCGCGGCGACGTCGCCGGCATAGCGGGTCAGCACCCCGGCGGCCTGGTCCGACGCCTGCTCGAACGCGGTGATCTGCGCCTCCGGCATCGCCCGGTTCAGGGCATAGGCGGTGGGCACGGTGCCGATCAGGATCAGCATGATCAGCCCCATGCCCTTCTGGCCGTCATTCGAGCCATGGGCGAAGCTGACGCCGGTGCAGGTCAGCACCAGCAGGCCGCGGATCCACAGCGGCGGCGGCGTGTTGCCTTCCGGCGCGCGGTACAGCTCCGGCCGCTTGATCAGCGCCTTGGCGGCCAGCAGCAGCAGTGCCGCGGCGGCGAAGCCGATCAACGGCGACAGCAGGAGCGACTTGCCGATGCCCAGCGCCTGCGACCAGTCCACGCCGCTGGTGCCGGTGCCGGGGATCGCCATCAGCTGGTTCATCAGGCCGACGCCGATGATCGAGCCGATCAGCGTATGCGAGGAGGAGGAGGGCAGGCCGAAATACCAGGTGCCGACATTCCAGATGATCGCGGCGATCAGCAGGGCGAACACCATGGCGAAGCCGGCATTGCTGCCGACCTGCAGGATCAGCTCGACCGGCAGCAGCGAGATGATGCCGAAGGCGACCAGGCCGGTGGAGGTCAGGACGCCCAGGAAGTTGAAGAAGCCGGACCAGATCACCGCCACCGTCGGCGGCAGCGAGTTGGTGTAGATCACCGTCGCCACCGCGTTGGCGGTGTCGTGGAAGCCGTTGACGAACTCGAAACCGAGCGCGATCAAGAGGGCGATGCCGAGCAGGATGAAGGGCAGCAGGCTCGGCGAATGCACGTCGCCGAGGTCGTTGGCCAGGCTCCAGCCGGCATAGATCACGCCGAAGATGAGCAGGGCGATGACGGCCAGGGGCGTCAGGCGGCTCAGCCCCCCTGTCGGCCTGGTGTCGAGCACAGAACTGGTCATACGGGGCCTCGCCGGCTGCGATGGTGCGATGCGGTGACCCTACAAGCCGGATGTTACGGTTATGTTATGGTTTGCGGACGGTGGCGGGGCACGTGGCTCTTGGCCGAAAATGGTCTCATTTGGCTATGATAGTGTCGTAGCGCCGTTTTCCGGCCGATCGAGGGAGAGTGACATGGGCTTGAACAGAGCAGCCGTTTTCGCCGTCGTGGCTCTGGGCCTCGCCGGCTGCGCCGACCAGGTGCGGCCGATCATCGACCCCGCGACCTCGGTCGCTGGCGGGCGCAACTACGAATACGATGTCGGCCAGTGCCAGCAGCTGGCCAAGCAGGTCGATGCGGGCGGCCGCACCGTCGGCGGGGCGCTGCTCGGCGCCGGTGTCGGTGCGGCGGGCGGCGCGATCATCGGCGCCTTCACCGGCAATGCCGGGCGGGGCGCTGCGATCGGCGCGGGTGTCGGCGGCCTCACCGGCGTGGTCGGCGGCGGCGCCTCCGCCGCCAACAGCACGCAGAACATTGTGCGGAACTGCATGATCCGCCGCGGCTACGCCGTATTGGATTGACGGTCAGGCCGGCGTCCGCGCCGCCAGCAGGCACAGCCAGGTCCAGCCGATGGTGGCGGCCAGCACGGCGGTGACCTCGCCCTGGTCGTAGGGCGGGCAGGTCTCGACCACGTCCGCCCCGACCCAGCCGACATCGCCCAGCCGGCGCAGCAGCGCCAGCGCCTGCCACGGGAACAGGCCGCCGGCCTCCGGGCAGGCGACGCCGGGCGCCAGGCCGGGGTCGATGCCGTCGATGTCGAAGGTCAGATAGGCCGGGCGGTCGCCGAGCACGGCGCGGATCCGCTCGACCGTCCGGTCGATGCCGTCGAGATGGATGCTCTCGGCGGACAGGCCGGTGACGCCCTGGTCCCGGGTCCAGGCCGCGGTGGCGCGGTCGACCGGGCTGTGCAGCCCGACCTGCACCGTGGCCCGCGGGTCGACCAGGCCGCGCCTGATCGCATGGCGCAGCCAGGAGCCGTGATAGATCGGTGCCGTGGGCGTGCCGGCCCAGGTGTCGACATGGGCATCGAACTGCATCAGCGCCAGCGGGCCGTGCTTTGCCGCCGTAGCCTCCAGCAGCGGCAAGGTGACGGTGTGGTCGCCGCCGAAGGCCAGCAGGCGGGCGCCGGCGCCGATCTGTTCCGCCGCCGCGGCGCGGATCGCCTCCAGGCTGCCGGCGATGTCGGCGGTGATCGGCGCGGCGTCCCCGGCGTCGTAGAGATCCAGCCGCTCCTCCGGGCTCAGGCCGAGGTCGGGATGGTCGTCGCCGGTCAGCGTCCGGCTGGCAGCGCGGATGGCGCCGGGGCCGAAGCGTGAGCCGGGCCGGTTGGTGGTGCCGAAATCGAAGGGCAGGCCCAGCACCGCGGCGGCGGGGCGGCCGCCCTCCGGCCGGGTGCGGTGCGGGGCGTTGAGGAAGGTCGCGATGCCGGCGTATGGGGGCAATGATCTCTCCGTGTGCGGGGGGGATGGTTCGCGATGGCGGATCGTCACTCAGGCCGGCGGAACGCCTCGTCGATCGGCACCTGCAGGCCGTTGACCAGGCGGTTGGTCTCGTTCGCCATGCCGACCACGGCCAGCAGCTCGCCCAGCATCTCGTCGGTCATGCCGGCCTTGCGCGCCGCCACGCTGTGCGAGGCGATGCAGTAGCCGCAGCCATTGGTCGTGCTGACGGCGAGATAGACCATCTCCTTCACGAGCGGGTCGAGCGCGCCGGGCGCCATCACCTCCTTCAGGCTCTCCCAGGTCCGCTTCAGCGTCGGCGGGTGCATCGCCAGCGCCTTCCAGAAGTTGTTGACCTTGTCGATCCGACGAGTGGTCATGATGTCGTCGTAGACGGCGCGCACCACCGGCGACGTCTCCTCGTATTCGACCAGACCCGATGCCATGGCGATGCTCCTCGCGATTCCGATGCGGGCAGGGTGGCACGGCCGGGCGGCCCCGTCATGGGGCCTGGCAAACCGTCACAATTGCGCAGGTGACAAGCCGGATCGGTCCCGGTTATGGTTGCGTCGCTGTCGTCCCGACCAGCGGATTCGAGCACGCGAATCCCGGCGGTTGACTCTGTCCCGACCATCACTATACTCCGCGCGCTTCGGAGCCCGAGGGCCCCGAAGCTTAAGTCGTTCGCGTGGCCGCTCCGGCCCGTGGGCGGACATGAACCAGCAGACCCGGCGTTGCAGGTCAGGTCCCGGTGGGGCAGGGCAGCGGCGGCGCCGAAGGTGGCAACCGCAAGGAGAGCGACGTGGCACGTATCGCCGGCGTCAATATTCCGACCCAGAAGCGCGTCCTGATCGCGCTGACCTACATCCATGGGATCGGCCGTCACGCGTCCCAGAGCATCATCGACAAGGTCGGCATCCCGGCCGACCGGCGCGTCAATGAGCTGACCGAAGACGAGATCCTGCGCATCCGCGAGTCGATCGACGCCGACTTCACGGTCGAAGGCGATCTGCGCCGCGAGACGGCGATGAACATCAAGCGGCTGATGGACCTGGGCTGCTACCGTGGCCTGCGTCACCGCAAGGGCCTGCCGGTCCGCGGCCAGCGCACCCACACCAATGCCCGTACCCGCAAGGGCCCGGCGCGGCCCATCGCGGGCAAGAAGAAGTAATCGGAAGGCGAGCGAACCATGGCCAAGCCAGCAGCTGCCACCGCGAACGCCCGTCTGCGTCGTCGCGAGCGCAAGAACATCACCTCGGGCGTCGCCCACGTGAACTCGTCCTTCAACAACACGGTGATCACCATCACCGACGCGCAGGGCAACGCCATTGCCTGGTCGTCGGCCGGTGGCATGGGCTTCAAGGGCAGCCGCAAGTCGACTCCCTACGCCGCCCAGATGGCCGCCGAGGATGCCGGCCGCAAGGCGCAGGAGCATGGCATGCGCGTGCTCGAGATCAACGTGAAGGGCCCCGGCTCCGGCCGTGAGAGCGCCCTGCGCGCGCTGCAGTCGGTCGGCTTCCAGATCACCTCGATCCGCGACGTCACGCCGATTCCGCACAACGGCGTCCGTCCGCGCAAGAAGCGTCGCGTCTAAGGGCTGCCCGGCCCGCCGGCCGCCGCCCCCCGGTTCTCCGGGGCGCGCGCGGACGGCGGGCCGGTGCCCTTGCGCGGTTTCAGCCGGCCGATCCGGGACAGGACCACTGGCCACAGGGTCCAAGAATGGGATCGGGAGGGGGCTTCGGCCTCCGTCGGCATTTTCGGCCGTATCCGGCCTCTCGTGGCAGAACAGGATGATATGACAGTGCTTCAGCGCAACTGGCAGGAACTGATCAAGCCCAACGCTCTCGACGTCCAGCCGGGCGACGATTCCCAGCGCAAGGCGACCCTCGTCGCCGACCCGCTCGAGCGCGGCTTCGGCCTGACCCTCGGCAACGCCGTCCGCCGCGTGCTGCTCTCGTCGCTGCAGGGCGCCGCGGTCACCGCGATCCACATCGACGGCGTGCTGCACGAATTCTCGTCGATCCCGGGCGTCCGCGAGGACGTCACCGACATCGTCCTCAACGTCAAGGCGCTGTCGCTGCGCATGCACGCCGAGGGCCCGAAGAAGATGCGGCTCAACATCGAAGGGCCGAAGGTGGTCAAGGCCGGCGACATCGTCACCGGGCCGGACATCGAGATCATGGACCCCGAGCTGGTGCTGTGCACCCTCGACGAGGGCGCCAAGCTGGCGATGGAGTTCACGGTCAACAACGGCAAGGGCTACGTCCCGGCCAGCATGAACCGGCCCGAGGACGCGCCGATCGGCCTGATCCCGGTCGACGCCCTGTACAGCCCGATCCGCAAGGTCTCGTACAAGGTCGAGAACACCCGCGTCGGCCAGGTCACCGACTACGACAAGCTGTCCCTGACGATCGAGACCAACGGCGCGGTGACGCCGGAGGATTCGGTGGCCCTGGCCGCCCGCATCCTGCAGGACCAGCTGCAGCTGTTCATCAATTTCGAGGAGCCGTCGCGCGACCATCGCGAGGAGACCTCGGAGGACATGCCGTTCAACCGCAACCTGCTGCGGAAGGTGGACGAGCTCGAGCTGTCGGTGCGCTCGGCCAACTGCCTGAAGAACGACAACATCGTCTACATCGGCGACCTGGTGCAGAAGACCGAGGCGGAGATGCTCCGCACCCCGAACTTCGGCCGCAAGTCGCTGAACGAGATCAAGGAAGTTCTCTCGACCATGGGCCTCCATCTCGGCATGGAGATCCCGAACTGGCCGCCGGAGAACATCGAGGATCTCGCCAAGAAGCTCGAAGAGCCGTTCTGATCGGCTGCCCGATCCTCGGTTGATCGAGGTTTTACCCCCGCCGTTCTGTCCTCGCCGAGGGCAGGCGGCGGGTCCCGCCATCGGACCCCCGCGGGGGCCGCGCCTTGAGGAGAGACCGCCATGCGTCACGGCGTTTCCGGACGTAAGTTCAGCCGCACCAGCAGCCATCGCAAGGCGATGTTCGCCAACATGGCGGCGGCTCTGATCACCCATGAGCAGATCAAGACCACCCTGCCGAAGGCGAAGGATCTGCGCCCGATCGTCGAGAAGCTGATCACCCTCGGCAAGAAGGGCGGCCTCGCCAATCGCCGCCTGGCCTATGCCCAGCTGCGCGACGACGATGTGGTGACCAAGCTGTTCTCGGTGATCGCCGAGCGCTACAAGACCCGCAGCGGCGGCTATTCCCGCGTGCTGAAGGCCGGCTTCCGCTACGGCGACGCCGCCCCGATGGCGGTGATCGAGCTGGTCGAGCGCGACCGCGACGCCAAGGGCGCCGCCGACAAGGTTCGCGACGCCGAGATGAAGGCCGCGGCGGGCGAAGCCGAGGGCGCCGAGGGCTGATCGGCCCGACGACGGTGAACGGATCGAGGCCCGGCGCAAGCCGGGCCTTTTTCGTAGGTGATGACGGATTGGTCGGTTCAATGCCCGCGCTCGGCGCCGCCATTGACCTGGATCACCTGGGCGGTGACATGGGCGGCGCCGGGCGAGGCCAGCCAGGCCACGGCGTCGGCAATGTCGGCCGGCAGCCCGGCGCGGCGGGTCGCGGTCTCGGCGATCAGCGCCGCCTGGCGCTCGGCCGAGAGTCGGTCGGCGAAGAACTCGGTGTCGCGGATATAGCCGGGCGCGACGATGTTGACGGTGATGCCGCGCGGGCCGAGGGCGGCGGCCAGGTCGTAGCCATAGGGGTGCAGCGCGGCCTTGGCGGCGCCATAACAGCCGGCGCCGGAGCCGCGATAGGCGGCGATCGAGCCGATCAGCACCACCCGCCCGCCGGGCGCGCGCAGCCGGTCGCGCAGCCCCTCGGTCAGCAGCACGGCGGACAGCACGTTGCCGGCGAAATTGTCGGCCCAGCGCCGGGCCACCCCGGCCAGCCCGTCGTCGTAATGGCCCGGCGGCGCCTRCAGGATGGCGTTGCCGCCGGCCGCATGCACCAGCACGTCGACCGCGGGGAAGCGGATCTCCCGGCACAGGGCCTCGACCCGGTCGGGCTGTGACAGGTTGGCCGCCAGCGGCAGCACCGGCGGCGCGGCCGGATGCTCGCGCCGGATCGCCTCCGCCGCCGCCTCAAGCATGCCGGCGCGGCGGCCGAGGATCACCACCTGCTCGCCTTGACCGGCGAAGTGCTTGGCCACGGCCAGGCCGATGCCCGTGCCGCCGCCGCTGACCACCACGATGCGTGCCATCGATCCGTTCTCCTTCTGTGATGGCCGGAACGTGGGACGGTGCCGCGCATACTTCAAATATGAGATCATGAGCGTCTGATATCCGGAGAGTATCAGCCGATGATCGAGCTCCGCCTCCTGCGCCAGTTCATCGCCGTGGCCGAGGAGCGGCATGTCCGCCGCGCGGCGGAGCGCCTGGGCATGGCGCAGCCGCCGCTCAGCACGGCGATGCGGCGGCTGGAGGATGTGATCGGCGCGGCGCTGTTCGACCGCAGCCGCCGCCGGGTGGCGCTGACCCCCGCCGGTACGGCGCTGCTGGAGGAGGCACGGCGCACTCTGGCCCAGGCCGAGCACGCGGTGGCGGTGGCGCGCCAGGCGGGGCAGGGGCTGACCGGCCTGCTGCGCGTCACCTTCGTCGGCAGCGCCATGTTCGAGCGCCTGCCGCCGCTGCTGAAGGCGCTGCGCATCCGCCACCCCGGCCTGGCGCTGGATTTGCGCGAGGCGACGACGATGCGGCAGCTCGACGATCTGCGCGGCGGCCGCGGCGATCTCGGTTTCGTCATTCCGCCGCTGCCGGACAGCGAGGGGTTGGAGCAGCGCCCGGCCTGGGCCGAGCCGATGGTCGCGGTGGTGCCGGCCGATCATGCGCTGGCGGGGTCCGGCCGGATCGATCTCGCCGACCTCGCCGCCGAGCCCTTCGTCATGTTCCCGCAGGGCGAGGGGCCGGGCTTTCACGCCGCCATTCTCGAGGTCTGCGCCGCCGCCGGCTTCGTGCCGAGGGTCGCCCAGTCGGCGCATCAGATGCATGCCATCGTATCGCTGGTCGCGGCCGGCTTCGGCGTGTCGCTGGTGCCGGCGTCGCTGCGCCGGCTGCGGCCGCACGGCGTGCGCTACCTGAGCCTCGCCGGCCGTGCGCCGCAGGCCCGGATCGCCGCCGTCTGGCGCCGCGGCGACCGGTCGCCGGCGCTGCTG